>DATNFX010000111.1:0-11914 GCA_035606195.1 Pyrinomonadaceae bacterium | reverse complement strand
GAGGAGTAATCCCTGGGGGAACCGGTATCAGAAGAATGCCGGCTGCCACAAACAACACGATTCCCCAGCGGATAAGTCTGCTGCGAAGTCTAAAGCTGTCGGTGGGTTCGTTGGCGACGGTTTTGTCAGAAGGCAACGCTGAAGGTTTTTCCACGCAATCGTCCTTAAACAGGGCGGATGCTCAAGCTCGTGCGTGATGTTAGTCTCTTGTAAGCTACTTGCTCAAGAGTTTTGATTCCAATCCAACGGCCACTCGCGAGCCGTAAGTATTTGGCGAACCGAGCGACTACTAAAGGTATCCTAAAGAGCAAGGTTTCAAAATGGCGGAAAATTCGGACAAAGTTACAGATAAGAACGTTTACTTAAACCGCAGACGATTCATCCAGGCGGCAGTGATGGCGGGAACAGCCACGGCCAGCACGTTGCTTTATCGTCGTCTCAATCCGCCTCCGGCCGAACGAGTTGAGGGAGAAAAGATTGAGGCAGTCGCAAAAGCGCCGTCGGGTGACGCTATAAAGGACGGGTTCGCCGTCAGCGATCAGCTAACACCGTTGGACGCAATCACCAACTACAACAACTTTTATGAGTTCGATACGTCGAAGAGCGGCGTTGCGTACGCGGCAAAAGGGTTTGTTACGAAACCATGGACAGTTTCTGTCGATGGCCTGGTAAACAAACCCACGGTCTTCGATATCGATGAGTTACTGAAGTTTCCACTGGAGGAGCGCATTTATCGTTTGCGCTGTGTCGAAGGCTGGTCGATGGTGATTCCGTGGATTGGTTTCCCATTGCAGAAGTTGCTCGAGAAGGTCGAACCAACCTCTGAGGCGCGTTATGTCGCGTTTCAGACGTTGCTGGATCCCCAACGAATGCCAAATCAACGAACAGGCGTTCTCGATTGGCCTTACGTCGAGGGATTGCGTCTGGATGAGGCGATGCATCCGCTGACGATCATGGCGACGGGAATGTACGACGAAACGCTGCCGCCGCAGGATGGGGCGCCGATCAGGCTGGTGGTGCCCTGGAAGTATGGTTTCAAGAGTATCAAGTCGGTCGTGAAGATTAGTCTCGTAGCCGATGAACCGCCCACAACGTGGAACATACAGGCTCCGGACGAATATGGCTTCTATTCGAACGTGAATCCAAACGTTCCACATCCGCGTTGGAGCCAGGCTACCGAACGAAGAATCGGCGAATACGCCCGGCGCGACACGCTTCTGTTCAATGGCTATGCGGAACAGGTTGCACATTTGTATCAGGGGATGGACCTCGTGAAGAACTTTTGATGGTCCTTCGTACTTTATGACGTTTCCTAAGGTTGTTGTTTTTGTAAACGCACTTATCCCGCTCGTGCTGCTTTTGTGGGATCTATATCACAAGCGAGTTGGTCCTAATCCGCTTGAGTTTGCCACCCGGACCACTGGAATGCTGACGCTTGTGTTTCTCAGCCTGACGGTAGCCGTCACGCCGCTGCGGAAAATCTTCGGCGTCAATTCGTTGGTCAAGCTGCGACGCATGTTGGGCTTGTTTGCATTCTTTTATGGCGCCCTGCACTTGCTCACGTATGTTTGGTTCGACCGGTTCTTTAATCTGATTAGCGTCGTGCAGGATGTTGGCAAGCGTCCATTCATCCTTGTGGGTATGACTGCCTTCGTCATGATGGTGCCGCTGGCGATTACGTCGACAAACAAGATGGTCAAGCGGCTTGGAGGTAAACGATGGGCGAATCTGCATCGTCTTGTTTATCTTGCGGCGATCGCCGGCGTGGTCCATTTCTGGATGTTAGTAAAATCGGACACACGTCTTCCGCTCACGTTCGGATTTATTCTGCTCTTCCTGCTGGGATATCGACTGTTTGCGAAGTACGCTCCCGCGAATTCGCCGAACACGAGCCTCTTCTCGCGTGAATAAGTCTTCATAGTCACTGTTGCTTAGCATAGTTTAGAATGGCTGTACGCCATTTGGCGTGCAACTTGCTGAGTAGAGGACTCCGGTATGTCCGACGAACGAAGGAGTAGCGAGCGAAAACGGCTTCTTCTCGATGCCAGGTGGGAAAGTATGTCTCGTACTCACGAGGCTAGAGTTGACGATGTCAGTCTGAGCGGCTGCTTCGTAAACACCTACGGGCACGTCGAACCGAAAGAGGAGATTAACCTGCAGATAGCGCTTCCTTCCGGCGAGTGGCTATCTCTGAGCGGTCACGTCGCGTCGTATCAACCAGGAGTTGGTTTCGGAATGGCTTTCAATTCAATGAGTGCAGCCAAGTTGGCGAGGCTTGAGGAGTTAATCGCCAACTCCGAAGAGCGCCGGATCTAGTGTTTGCGACGCCGCTTTTCATCGTAGAAGACGATGCTGAAAGCGAGTCCGAGACCCGCTGCCGCCGCAAGCAGAAAGAAAATCATCGCCAATCCGGGATAACCAAAGATTCGAAACGACGTTTCGACTCTCATCAGCATTGCTGCGCCAACGATTAACGCAGCGACCACGAGACCGAGTGTGATTCGATTTGCGACTTTTTGAAGTCCTTCCAGGACGACTTTCTCGTCAATCGCATCGACCTTGAAGCGCAGCTCGTTGTTTCCAGCGGCATCGAGGATCCTGTTTACCCTAGGTGGCAGTTTCTCGACGAACTCTTTTAGATCGACGACACCCGATAACAAATTGTTTGGGGCGACGCTCTTCAGAATGTTGCGCTGCAGGATGTCGTTTGCACGGTCGCGAATAATAATGTTGGGATCGAAGCTTTGATCGAGCGCGTAGACGACCCGGTCCAGGTTCAGCAAAGCCTTGGCAATCATCGTGAATTCTGCAGGCAAGCGGAACCAACAGTCCGCAGAAATCTTGGTTATCTCTAACGTTACCCTGCCTGCATTCATGTGACTCAAGACGGCATCAGGATCATCATTAACGAGGTCCGTGATTCTTCGTACAAACGATGAGCGATCAAAATTTTCTTTCTCTTCACCCATTCTCATAGCGGCTTCGGCGGCTGCCTCGCCGCGTCCCTCGCTGATGGCAAGCAGCAGTCGCAGAAGATTGTCCTGGAATGTTCGTGTTACGCGACCGACCATTCCCAGGTCTAACAGTGCGATTCGATCGTCGTCAGTGATAAAAACATTTCCCGGATGTGGATCCGCATGGAACAGTCCGTCGACAAGAAACTGTTTGAGATAGGCGCTGAATAGTTCGTCTGCTAATAAAGCCCTGTCAATCTCCATTGCTCGCAATGGATTTAGCGAGGTGATCTTCTTTCCCGAAATGTATTCCATGGTGAGTACACGGGTCGTGGTGAAGTCGTCGATTGGTTCGGGCACGACGATGTATTCAAACTCCGTGAGGTTTTGTCCGATAGTGTGAAGATTGTTGGCCTCGATTGTGAAATCCAGTTCGCGCAGCAAGCTCTTGCGCAGATTAATGAGCATGTTGTCGAACTCATAACGCCTGCCAAGTTCAGTATGCTGATCGAGGAAATGCGCCATCTCGCCCAGTGCCTCAAGATCACCGACGATCAGATCGCGAATGTCAGGTCGCTGCACCTTAACTACGACATCGCGGCCGTCGCGCATGTAAGCACGATGGACCTGGGATAATGAGGCTGCAGCGAGGGGTGAAGGATCAAACTCGGCGAAAGCCTTCGAGATTCTGACTCCCAGTTCGCCCGAAACTATTCGCTCGACTTCCTCATACGGAAACGGCTCGATGTGATCCTGCAAGCGCTCCAGAGCTTCAAGATATGGTCCCGGTAACAGGTCGGCTCGAGTCGATAGTAACTGGCCCAGTTTAATAAAAGTGGGGCCAAGCCTCTCGAGGTCTTTGGCCAGATCTTCCGCGGGGGCAGTACCTGACTCTGCCGCAATTTCATCCGGTAGTACACTGCCTTCCAAACCCGCAGCGCTGATCAGGTCAGAACGACCGTACTTGATCAGTAGCATCGCCACGTCTTTATAACGTTTTAGTCGCTCTGGTTTTAACGAGACCACCATGGTCGGATCACCCAAAGATTGATGTAGGGGGGCGGGCTCGGGGAGGGTGGCGGATGTTAACCGCCGCGATTAAGTATGTAGATGGAGCGTTTGTCGCGTAAGCAACAGAAGTGTCACGTAAAGGTAACAGGCATTCGGGTGTTTGGCCCTATGACTTTGTTATTGGGACGAGACCGTTTTGACGGAATTACCTGCCGCACGATCAATCGCTGCGCGCAAGCCGTCCGCACTCAAGAGCCTAAGTTGAACTCCATTGACGAATATCGTGGGAGTGCTTCCGACTCCATACACCTCGCCGTCTGAAATGTCTTTTTTTACTTCAGAGGCATACACGCCACGGTCCAACGCAGTGTCAA
Organism: Pyrinomonadaceae bacterium; assembly: GCA_035606195.1. Lineage (GTDB taxonomy): Bacteria > Acidobacteriota > Blastocatellia > Pyrinomonadales > Pyrinomonadaceae > PSRF01. The sequence continues at coordinate 7,575 of DATNFX010000111.1, read as the reverse complement.
ACTTGACCCGGTCTAATCCAAGCTGGCTCGCATACTTCTTTAACGACGGCACATCGAGAGCTTTTTGATTCTTGAAAAGTACTGCGATGTATTCAAAGAATTTTCCCTGAGCGTTAGCCGCATTCGCTGCTTCAGCTGCCTTCTCTGCGTTTTCATGTATATTCAACGGAAAATCACGCACGACGAATCGAACCTTATTTCCGTAAGACTTTAAAACGTCTTCCAGAATCGGATGCATCGCTCCACAAGCAGGACATTGAAAATCAGTGAACTCAACTATCGTTACAGGCGCGTTCACATCGCCACGCGATGGATCGTCATCGACACTGATGTTCTGAACGGGTTGGGCTGGCTCCGTCATGAGCCATCGTATGTCGGCGCCCTTTCGCAGTCGCGCTGATAAATCTTTTTCCAAACGTTGTCGGGATTCAGTCTGGAGATAGGTAGCAACCTGGTTACGTACTGTATTCAGATCGCCAGAGATGCGAGCTTTGTTTTCAGAATAGAATTTAGCTACTTCTTCTTCTGTTGGATTTTTAACTTTGTCGCTGATCTCAGCGCGAACTATTTCCTCTGGTCCAATCTGGCGGCGTCTTGCTTCGTCCAGTAATAATGTGTCATCGATTAATCGATCGACACGCTGTTTTGTGAGTTCGTAAGTGTCGATTTTTAGGTTGTAGATGATTGGCTTTAATCGTTCGAGCATCAGAGCCGCGGTGATGGGCTGTCCGGCAATTGTTACGACTACTGAAGCGGGATTAAGGCTCGGTGAGTTGATATCAGTGACAGTAACGACGGGATACGTCTTTCTTAAGCGATTCACGAGATCATCAGCAAGTTTGCTTTCTGCTTCATCGTACAGGTAAGCCGCGACTTGCTTATTTGCGACGTTTGGATCGACACCTTCGAACTGGGCACGATTATCTTCGATGAATTTTTTGATTTGTGGTGGAGTGAAAGTTGGTACGCGATTGCTGACTTCGAGTTCGTACAGACGGTGTGTGTCGATGCGTCGTTTTTTCGCCTCCATCTCGAGTAGCGTGGTGTTGATCTGAAGATCCAATACGCTACGTCGCGCTTCGGCAATCTTATCGTCAAGATGTTCCACTTCCTGACGCAGGTTCGGTTCAAGTTCTGCTGTCGTAACCGTCTGGCCATTGACAACAACTAGCGCTACCGGCGCTGCGGGTGGTCGCGCGGGTTGGCTGACTGGCGTGGGCTGAGCGACAGGTTGTGATGTCTGTGGTTGGGTGGTTGTCGTGCTTGGTTTGCGAGTCGTTCCTCGTCTTTTTGCTGTTTGCGATGGCGCCGTAGACCACACCAATAGGAGCAGGAGCAGGGGGCTGATTGTAGATTTCATTGCTTGTCTCACACGTGCAGAAATCATAGGAGAACTTGGCTGAGAGCACAAATAGAAGTATGCGCTGCCTCGATGAAAGCAGCGCCATGAGTAGGTGGGCCATTCTTAAATCGAAACTTAATGGTGACGAATGATACTTCGCCGACGTCGTTTTACAGGAGTGCGAATCGACAGCAGATCGCTGTGGCGTCCGTTCAGGATAAAAGCTAATCCCTGGTGGGTTACACCAAGCAATCGGGCTGCGCGCGTGACGCTGCCGCCAGACTCTTCAAGCGCTCGGCGGATCAGGTTGCCTTCGTAGCGAAGAACCTCCGAGTCGAGAGAAAAGCCTGGCGTCAGTTCCACAGCGTCTGTGGTTGCGGGTGTTGCCTCTTCGACGTTATTGAGTGCAGCAGAAAGAACGCGTCGGGCGCATTCCCCGAGGCGCGTTTTGATGCTGGGATTTTGTGAATTAGAGAGTAGAGTTTCGGCAGTACGGTAGTACTCCCGCAGGGCATCGAGTGAAACGTGCGAGCTTAACTCTTCGATCACGGTCACCGCGGCAATTCCTCCGCGATCGGGATTACCAGCGTTTTGAGCGATCTCAAGAGCCTGGTCCAGAGCAACTCTGGCCACTTGAGTTTGGTTCAGGCGAGCAAGAGCTCTTCCGTGCGTCGTAAGCGCCTCTGCTAATACTGTTTGTTCTCCGCCTCGCCTCAAGGTCTTGACAGCCCGGCTTGCAACGCGCTCCGCGTCTTCATACTTACCTTCCAACAAGAACGCTTGCGCACGAGTATCTTCGGCACCGGCAGCGCCACCTTGGTCGCCTACACTTAGATGGAGCGCCCGTGCTCGTGTTAGGTGCTGATGAGCTTCGTCAAACCGCCCAATGGTCGCAAAAAGAGATCCGACGTTGTTTTCAACACGCGCAAGAAACCGTTTGTGTCCCGCTTGTTCGAAGTGATAACTGGCTGCTGCAAACTCGACCAAAGCCCGATCGAAATAGTCCTCGCGATTTTTTGCCGTGCCCAGATTTTTAAGCACGCTTGCATACGTATTGTGAAACTTACCTTTCAGAGCGTCATTGGAAGTTAATTCGAACAGAGGTGCTGAATCCACACAAATTCTGAGGGCATCCTGATCTCTGGTGGCAGTCCATTCAATGAGTGCACTGTTCAGTAGAGCTCGCAATCTTTGGTCACTGCGACACTTATCTAAATCATCTAGCACAAGGCGCAATGTCACTCGCGCCTCATCAAGCCCACCCTCTCGCCAATAGCAAATAGCTAAGTCAACTCTAGCTTCTGCTACTTTCTCGGCTAATCCTAAACTTTGGAAATGCTCCGCGCTTTCACTAATTAGATCCTTAGCCACCTCTTGAGCACCAAGAACTTGCCTGGCGCTTCCCAACCAACCCGTGAGCGTTCCCGCTCTGAGCAACAACTCCGCCAGTGCCTCTTCCGTTAATCCATTCGTTTTCGGCTTATTAAGCAGTCCGCACCAAAAAGAACTAATAGCTTCGGCGGCTCGATCAAATTCGCCCGCCTCCTCAAAATGTTTGGCAAGTTCGCATAAAGGCAATACGTCATCAGCGACTGCTGGACCAACCGTGTTTTCATAAATGGATGTTTGCAAATCCATATAAGGTCTCCAGTTTTCCGAATCGGCAAGGAACCTTGCAAGCGGTTAAATTGCCGGATATCATCACATAGAACCAATTAAGCTACTTGGTTACCACCGCCTCACAGGCTTGACTACAAACATATTGAGGAGAAGATCATGAAATCTGTCAAAAACTTAGTTTACGCAGTGTTGCTCGCGTCGATTCTTGCGGTTAATGCATTCGGCGGCGACCAAGGTACTCCAGCATCCACTAACCCGTCGCCCAGCCCATCGCCTGAGGGCATGGTCGCTTACGATGAAACGCTGCCCGACGTTTACGACCCCAACACTGGGAGCTTGTCGGAAACCTCAGATTCCCTGTTTTACGAGGCTTTGGCAGCCCTTCTGTCAGTGTACTGAGAAGCGCACACCCGATACAAACCTACAGCAGCTTACGCGCTGGCGTAGTCTGGCGGCTTGTGGTTTGTGTGTCCGGGCTCACCGATCACGTTTGAAAAGCTTGCTTGGGAGGCGGTGACGTGCTGCATCGTACCGCCATCCGGCCTCTGTGGCAATAGTAACTTTGACTATTTACACCGTTAAAGGCGGACCAATGCCACCGGCTGGGCCAATTTAGGAGTCTCTCTCGCCCATGATTCTCCTTTCCGGCGCGGCCCCAGAAGCTTCAACTAGTCGCCGCACCGTTTCAAGCGTATCAATATCGGTCGATTTTTTGTCCGGTCGCAACCGAAGGATTCTTGGAAAACGAAGCGCGTACCCGCTCTTATGGCGCTTCGAAGGTTGGACTCTGTCAAATGTGACCTCTATCACAATTGCAGGCTCCACAACTCGAACGCGCCCGTGAGCAAATTCCTGCAACGTATGCTCTTTGAACCACTCGGTCAGTTCCGTCAATTCGCGATCAGTAAGACCAGAATAGGCTTTACCGATATTTAACAGTTCGTCGTCTTCAGTAGACCGGCGCACCGCAAAAGTATAGTCCGACAGCAGATTTCTACGTTTCCCGTGACCAACTTCCACTGCCGTAACTGCAACATCGAGCGTCGCGATAGCCCGCTTTAGCTTAAGCCAATCGCGCCCACGCCGCCCTGGTTTGTAGACCGATTCAGGACTCTTAATCATCAACCCTTCATTTCCACGAGCCCTGGCGCGGTCAAATTCATCGTCGAGCATAGCGGCGTCCTGAAACAACTTGCCCGACGACATCCGTAACGGCCCTTGATCAGGGACTATCTGGGCCAGTAGATGTCTTCGGTCGCTTAATGGTTGGTTAATGAGAACTTTTCCGGTCGCATAAAGCAGGTCATAGGCCACCAGCACTACCGGAACCGCCGTCAGCAATTGAGTGCCAACGTTCTTCCTGCCGAGCCGCTTTTGCAATTCACTGAAGGGTAGTATCACCTCGCCACTCGCTGGAACGAGCTCGCCATCAATGATGACATCCGTTGACAGCGATTGCAGTGGGCCAACCAACTCCGGAAACCGGTGCGTAATCTCATCCATGGTCCGCGAGTAGATAGCGACTCGTCCACCTTGCACATGAGCCTGGGCACGAATGCCATCGAATTTATCTTCAACTAGAAATGCTTGCGGCATGGTCCTGGCTATGTCTGTCAGATCAGCAGCCGGAGTTGCGAGCATGAACTTGATCGGATGGAACAGTCGCATGCTGATATCACGAAGCTCACCTGCTCGTGCACGTGTCGCAGTCTCGCCAATATCGCCGAGAAGCATGTTTGCATTAGCAACATCATCCAATGACTTCTTAAAGACTCGCGCGATCGCATCCTCGACTAAACCTTCCCTTAAACCGATACGCAGATCGCCCGAGAGCAACTTCACCAGGTACTTCGCTTCAAGCGCCGTCGCGTGACGTAACACCGCAGTAAGCAATGCCGTTTTATTTCTGATTCCGCGAGTTTCACTCAATCTCGTGATGAGCGACTCAGTCTCAGCAAGAGTAATGGCAGGCTGCGAAACGTGTTTCACTTCCCTGATGATCTCAGCAGCGAGATCACCAGGATCTCCAAGTCGAACATAGCGGGGATAAAGATCTTCAGGACTGAAACCGGTCGCTTCACTCAAAGCCGCGCTGATGATGCTACTGCCGACATTTGTAGTACGAGCATCTGTCGAGGCAAATTGATGACCGGCAAAGTAGCGAGCGGCTCGAGTCAAATCGACATCTGAAAGAGATTCGAAATAACTTCCGAGTATCGCAGCCTTCTCGAGTTTCTTCGTCGTCGCTGCTACGGCCTCTGCACACTCAGCAAACGCCTGCAGAGTTCCGGCACCTTCGATTAATTTCTCCGAATCCTCAACCATAGTCCCAATGAATTGTGCAAGGAAAAGATCTCAACTAAGATCCACTTGCAGCAACAATGATTTTAAGTGATCCTTGCAAAGTATCTTAATAGACTTCAGCTAAGCGCGGGCGCCTTCGGCTTTTTGCCACTGAAGCGTTACAATTTGCTGTCACCAACGAAGCCAGACTCTTCCGGTATTCCCACTCCGGCAAGGTTCACAGCATCGCAGTTTTTAGGAAGGTAAAAACGAGCCGTGTTTTTCGCATTTATTCTCGATTCCCTCGGCAGCACTGAATTGCTCTTTATTCTCGTCGTGGCGCTGATCTTTTTCGGCCCACGGAAACTACCTCAACTGGCCCGGTCCATGGGAAAGGGACTGGCTGAGTTCCGGAAAGCGTCTGATGACTTTAAGCGCACGTGGGAGCGCGAAGTGGCATTGGAAACTACACGCCTGGAAGACAACACAATGCTCGAGGCCGAACACCAGCCGACCTATGAGCCCGTAGCAACTTCAACTCCACCTGTAGTTGAGACCCCTGATCAGGAATTGGTTGTAGCCCGCGAGACTCCGGTCGAAACCACTCCGGAATGGGTCGCTCCAACGCCTGCGACTCCAGTAGAAGTTCCTGCCCAAACGACACCGGCTGAAGGGCAACCGCTTAGAAAACAAGAATGGCTGTAACTCCGATCTGATCCAATGTCTGCAATCCTAAAAGCCTTATCTACAAGTAGGGGAAACGAAGAAGAACTCGGCGGACAGATGTCTTTCCTGGAGCATCTCGACGAGCTTCGTCGTCGTTTAATTCGTTCATTCATCTTCATCTTTATCGCAGCCACCGCTTCCTGGTTTGTCTCGGGCGCTATCTATTCATTTCTCGCGGCGCCAGTAGAACGCGCTTTAGCAGAGGCCCAACGACGCCAGGTTCCCATCGCCGGCCAAACTGGTCAGGAGCTAATCGGGCCACTGACTTCACTAAAAGAGAACGACTCAGGCAGATACGTTTTCTCCGAAGAAACAGAACTGGGAACCGGTTTAATTCCCGCCGGAGCTTCTGTGATGGCACGCGTCTACAAAGACGCCGAAGGCAAGCTGGCGCTTTTCACCGACGAGCCGCTCATTGCCGGCAACAAGGTCATTCCAAAAGGCGTGCGTCTGACATCCGATCTGGGTTCGGTAACGGCGGCGTCGGGAGTTAATGACAAACTCATCGTGACGACGGCGATGGAATCCTTTTCTTTGTATGTAAAGGTTTCTCTTTATGCGGCGATCTGCGTGTCAGTGCCCTTCCTACTCTGGCAGATCTGGGGATTTGTGTCACCGGGACTTTATCCGCACGAACGCGCGTACGTGACGCCCTTCATTGCGCTGTCATCAATCTCGTTTGTACTCGGTGCTGCATTTGCCTACTACGTGATCTTTCCACCAGCAGCCCGGTACTTGCTCGGCCTCGGGTCTGATTTCCGCTTGTTGTTGAAGGCAGACGACTACTTCGACTTCATCATTATCGTCATGCTGGGTATGGGTGTTGTTTTTCAGATGCCGGCAATTACTTATGTCCTGGCAAGAATAGGCCTGGTTACGGCCGGGTTTATGCTCCGTATATGGAAAACTGCACTGATCGTCATTCTCATCAGCGCCGCTGTTTTGTCCCCAACTAACGACATCCCGAACATGATGTTATTCGCAGCCCCGATGATGGTGCTGTACGTGATTTCCATCTTTATCGCGTGGATATTCAACAAACCCCGGACGACGAGCTAAATGCCTTAAATCGCTTCATTTCGGCGCATTTTAAGGCAACGGGCTTAAGGGCCGCGGCATCTTGACTGTGTTCTTAGCTGGATCTTAGAATCCAGGGTCTTCTTAACGATAACCGTCAGCAGTCCGTATCACACAAATTCGTACGCAGCACAGGAGTTTTCCGTAATGTCTTACCAGAAATTTGCTCTCCGTCTGGCCCTCTTAGTGACCCTGTCCCTCAGTGCCAGCCCCTGGGCTTTTACCCAGGATCAGCAGGATCCGAGCACTAAGCCCCGCAACGTAAAGCCCGAACTCAAGAAGGCTTACAAAGACTGGCTCGATAAGGACGTCACTTACATCATCACGGACGAAGAACGTAAGGCATTCAAAAAACTAGCCACCGACGACGAACGCGAACGCTTTATTGAAGAATTCTGGCGCCGGCGCGATCCGGATCCTGACACGGACGAAAACGAGTTCAAAGAGGAATACTACGAACGCATCGCATACGCCAACGAGCATTTCACCTCCGGTATTCCGGGCTGGAAAACGGACCGCGGCCGCAT
>DATNFX010000110.1:0-54939 GCA_035606195.1 Pyrinomonadaceae bacterium | reverse complement strand
GGGATAATTACTGAGTCGCCTTTGATGTCGACAAAGTTCTTTTCGTCAAACTCTTTCGGATCCACGATGGTACTGTTGATGTTGGTGAAGAGTTTGAATTCGTCTGCGCAGCGAATGTCGTAACCGTAGCTCGACGTCCCGTAAGAGACGATTCGTTTGCCATCAACCAACTTAACCTGACCAGGCTCGTACGGGTCGATCATCCCATACTCACTCGCCATCCTGCGGATCCACTTGTCTGATTTAATGCTCATCGTGTGCTTTGAGATTCGGAGATGATTTCGTCCCGTAGGGACGGCATGTTTATAGCTTAAAACCCAGAATATTCTCTCGCTCCGTTAGGAGCGAAATGTGACAAACATCGCGCTCCTATGGAGCGCAGCTAATTCTTAATACGTGAATACTATAAGCATCTCGTCCCTAACGGGACGAAGCAAAACAGTCGGCCATTCTAGACCTACAAGGAAGAAAGCACCAAATACGTAAAACAAGATCGTTGGAGAGTGACATAAACGCCGAAGGCGTTCGCTAACCCCAGCCCAGGGTTGGAGCGAAGCGACAACCCTGGGAAATGCCAATAATAAAAAATGGAACCCTGAACGGGGTTTGTCTTGAGAGGAACCCCTTCGGGGTTTAATTGTTTTCTTAATTTAGATCCCAGGGTTCCGCTTCGCTCGAACCCTGGGCTAAGGTTAGCCAACGCCTTCGGCGTAACAAGGATTACTGCTGTGCTCTCTTACCTGAACTACTGCGACGCGCGTCTGATGTTTACGGTTCCGTCGCCGACGGTGAACTTGAAGTACGCGCCGCCGGCGCCAGCTCTCGCGCGGACGGTGCGTTCCGTGAGGCCGGGTTTTTCGCGTGAGGTGAGGCCGTCGTAGGTGTTTATGATTTTGCCGGTGCGCAGGATTTCGGCGTCAATGTCGCCACTGAAGCCGGGCTGCAGGTCGACGTTGATGGTTCCCGAAGCGACGCGAATATCTGCGCCGTTGCCCCGCCAGCTACGAGCAGGAATCGCAAACGTAATCGAGCCTGCAGTGACGGTTGTGCTAACAGTGCCGCCAGTCAGCGTGAGTGCAGTGTCACTTTCGGTAGCCGTAATTCGCACTGCTCCTTCGACGCCGGCAAGCTTCACTTCACCATGACCCGCGTTCACTTCGAGATCAGTATTGATCGGCACACGCACTCGATAATCGATCTTCCACGGCATGTTGAGAAGGTTCTTGGGAAACTTTTTATTGGATCGCTTCATGAAATCGCGATCATGAGTGCCGGTGGTGAGAATGCTGATGTGATTCAGATCTTCGTCGAAAACAAAACTGTTCACTTTAGCTAGCTGGTCCAGGTCGGCTTCGGTTGGTCCCTTAAGCTCGATGTTGGCCGTCACTTCAACTTCGTTGCGCTGCCAGCCTTCGACAGTTACTGAACCACGCGGGGCTGCGATCAGAGTCACGGTGCCGCCGTAAGAAAAACGCGCTGTCTCACGTCGCGTGGAAGTGCGCGTCAGCAGTTGAATCTCCGGCGTGGCCGGCTTCTGTGAATAAACAGGACTGAAAGAAACCAGGAGGAGAGAAACAAATAGAAGGATTTTCACGGACCTCATAGTAGCGTCGTTTCCCACATTCCGAAACAAAAAAAGGACGCTGCCTGTAGCAACGTCCTTAACCTGTGCCTTGCCAATCGGGTACGAAGCTTATCTTCGCAAGAACGTGATCTGACCACTGAAATTAATGATCGACACAGACGACCGTCCGTCGCCAACATCACCGACGTATTTTCTTCCGTCCTGTGTCTTGAAGTTATTATTCCAAAAGTCATTCAAAGCAATTTTCCGCGCGGGTGATGCAGCCTCGAGACGGAATGCCGAGTTACCCGGAATTCGAATCGTGATGTCGCCCTTGTTCGACTTGAACTCGTAAGTGCCGCCGCGCGAGAATTCGCCGTCGAAAAAGATGTTGCCGATAACGTTCTGCGCGATCACGTGCGACGCAGTAACGTTCGTCAACTCGATGTCGCCTTCAGACGAAACGTGCGCGCGCACCAGGCCACTGCGAATATTCGCCACGCTAATGTTGCCGCGACGCGTTTCAAGGTCGACCGATGAATCAACCGGCACCTGTAGTTTGAAATTGATATCGCCAACGTCTCCGCGGCCGCGATTATCGCTCATCACGTCGACCACGAGACTGTCATTGACCTGTTTGGGAACAACGTGAGCGCCCTTACCTTCAATCGTCGCTGAAAGCTTGATCTCGTCTTTGTTCCACGACTCGACCACGATCGTGCCGGAGATATTCCTCAACTCGATGCGAACGTTCTTTCCCGCCGGATAGCGTTTGGAAAGTTGCTGCTGCGCATAAATACTGAATGAAGCGGAGGCCAATGCGAGGAGCGCGCCAAGCGCGAGAACACCGGCGCGAACTGACGGCCGCGAAGTTAAAAATCTGGTTTTCATTATTGTGGGGCTTTTAATCAAAACAAGTTCAGGGTACAACCAACACAACAGTATTAAAGATCCGAAAAGTCTTTAAGCAAACTCAATTTGTCATTGAACGACTCGTTGAGCATCTGTTCCGAAACCTCATCATGTGGATTTCGCTTCAGTTCATCCATTGAGTTCGCAATTGCGCGGTCGATTTCTTTCAAGTTGCGGTCGAATGTATCGCGCATCTCCGGACTCCACCGCGCTTTATTCAGCTCAACGCGCTGGTTCCAGTAATCGATCATCTGGCGACGTTGCCAGAAGCGATCGTTGATGTTCGAGGCTTCGGTTTGCGGCGCGGGATCGGCTGATCCACCGTATCCACCCCAGCGACGCAGTCCCACGACGGTCGCGAGCGAAACCAACAACACGATTGCGACTGCGGAAGCCGCCAGTTGCGGCAACGACAGTTCCCAACTCTGGCCCAACAACCTGCCAAAGAATGACTGACGACGTTCAGTATTCGCCGCCGCGCGGCTCGGAAGCTCGGCCTCGATGGAGTTGCGTATGCGCAGCCACAGCGCATGTTCGTTTGGCGGCGCTTCGTATTGACCACGCTGAGTGCGGCAGAAGCCGACTATCGACGCGAGGTCCTGGCGCACGCTTTCGCAATCCAGACACTCTTTCAGGTGCGTATTGAGTACGGACTCATCTCGCTGGCTAATCGATCCGTCAACCAGATCGTGGATGAGTTCCTGACATATTTCGCAGTTCATTGCTTACCACCTTCGTTCTGTCTCATAAATGCGCACAATTCGAATCAAATCTGTCTGACAGAACCTAAATCCGGTTGTCATCATTCAAGGGAAGACTGCGTTTGAAAGCCGATATTGAACAAACCAAATCGTTAGCTCTTACCTTCGAGGCTATTCCGCGGATTTCTGTTGCCTCAAAAGTCCGCGCAATTTCATCCTGGCTTTGTGTAACTGTGACTTCGAAGTTCCCACCGAACACCCAAGCATCCTCGCAATTTCCTCGTGTTCGTGCCCTTCGATGTCGTGCAGCGTAAATACCGTTCGATAACCGGGCGGGAGTTGAGCAATGGCTTTATCCAGCGCTATCCGGTCAACTACTGGCATGGAATTGGGGTTTTCCGTGCCTTTTACTATCTGTATCGGCGTTTCGCCGTCCTCGGTCGTCGTTTCCATACGCACGCCGCGTTTGCGGAAGTGCGTCAACACCTGGTTGACGGTGAGCCGGTGTAACCACGTAGTAAAGGCGGATTCGCCCCGGAAACTACCAATTTTTCTAAAGAGCTGAATGAAGACCTCCTGTGCGAGATCTTCGGCCTCCGAGACGTTCCCGGTCATTCTCAGACAGAGCGAGTAGACGCGGCGATTGTGGCGCTGGTACAGCTCTTCGAAAGCAACCATGTCGCCATTGGCGGCTTTCTGCGCCAGCTCAAAGTCTGTCGTTTGCGGTGTCTCGGTTTCGGCTGCGGTCACGTAACGCGTAATTCGGGTAAGCTCGGAAGAAATTTCACAAAACTTCAGGCTTGTTTGGCACGACGTCACGGTTCCGCGAGTTTCAAGGGAGCAGCACTGATTCCTCTGAATGCCCGCGTGGGGATGCGGTGCAAAGACCCAGTACCCTCAACGCGGCTGTGATGCGGCGCTTCGCGCGCGTCGTTGCCTTACCCGACCCTAAAATAGTGATTTTCCCAGCCGAATCAATACTTTCGTACGGCTGGATTGCAGCATAGGTGATACGTGAGGGTGCTGACAAGCGGGAAAGGTGCGTAACCTGCGTCGAGATCTAATCGTTGTCCACCGCACGTCAGAGCATTCGATACCCTGCGGAGGTCTTCATCTTGAATTACAGAGGAAAGCGCCATACCACTCGGTTTGCGCTTCCGACGCGATTTGGTCACTTCGGCCTGAGCGCTGAAACGCATCTAGAGAGGCCTTAATAAAGGAAGCGACGCATGGATTCGTTTCTAAAGGAAGCGCCTGCTCCAATATTTTCCTGGCGTTTGTTCCGCCAATTGATGCAATACAAAAAACAGCGTAGTGTCGGCTATTTGGATCGTTACTCTTAAGCAATACAGCTTCAAGTTTCGGCAAAGCAAGAGAACCCATTCTAATAATGTTCACCACAGTCGGATGATGATTAAGCGGAAATGCCGTTCCATCATCTAAATCAAAGTGCTTGATGAAAAGATCAAGAGCCTCCACAGCCTTTAGGCTTGACAGGATTTGGGATCCATAGTGCCATAAGTAAAAACTTGGCGGATCATTTTTCGGATCCAACCTCGTGACCTTGAGAGCGCCCAGAAGTGCTTCAACGACCCGTTTTCGACATTCCGTCGATTTCTTAGCTTCCGCTATAAGGTTGTTTTGCACACTCTCCTGCTGCGAAAGACTTTGCGACGACGAGAGCACTTGAAGCTGGGCCGAGATCTCGGTATCGCTCAAGCATGGTGAGTTCACTGTCGCACTATCCGCTCGAACTAAAATAGAATTAGTTAAAAGCGGAGTCTCAGTCTGCGTTGCGAACGCTCCCCATGCGAGAACTGACCCAAATATCAGCCCAACAAAGTGATATTTCATGATGAACATTCCTTTATCTTGCCAGCGATTACTTTAACAAACCCTCGGCCCAGTGCAATTCATATCCTGGCCCACTGTTGATCTGTATAAAGTGAAAGTCTGCCTGACAATACTCTTTACCTCTATATATTTTGACTGTGAAGTTTTGGAAGCGGTTAGTGCCCCAACCTTCTCCACTTGGGTGATCGTACCAGGAAAAGTTATTGTCACCGGCTTTGAAAGGCACATTTTTATTAATATCACGCCAAGCGGGCCCGCCGTTTTGGACTTTTCCATCTATCACTACGAAGTGTCCATTCTGTTGATTCCAGGATGACGTCCATTGATCAATCGTCCATGTACCACTTGGATTCTGTGGATTTGAATCTGAGCCAATGGTTCCGATGCCACCACTGGTGACGGAACCCGAAACGGTGAACCCCAACCCAAACAGATTGTGCGTTGTCCCATCTGGTGCGGTAACGTAAATCGAAGATGGTCCATTTGGAAACCGCGGGTCTCCGTTATAGGACGTCTTGTCATCAAAATTGACCGTAAACTTACAGTTACTGCTGTTCCCCTGACTTTTGATCGTTTTGGGATCAGTAGGATACTGCGGGGTCACCCAAGCGATAAGAGCAACCCCCCACCTCACGCCGCCTTCATCCTTACCCACATTGTAGGGATCCTTATTCCCGTTAAATCTTGGCCGATTGGGGTTCATCGGCTTTAACCGTGGAGGGACTCGCTGACGGCCTGAATCGATTTTATAATCAATCAGGAACCACCCATTAGTCGCCAGAGCGACGTTGGGGTTCATGCCGCGAGCATCAATAATCAGTCTTTTTCCTTGCCCACTGTTGATTGCCTGGGCCACGCGAGTGCAGGTTGTCGGCAGACCATCCATTAAACAACCAACAGCAGAGCTGAATGGATTGGCTTGACTGGCCGACAAGCTGGAGAGTGAACCGGAATTATAGCTGCCGGCCGGAGGTCGCGGATCGGCAAACTGCTGGAACGGAATGTAGTTTCCCAACGGATCGTAAACAGCTTTGGTTGTTTCCGAAAGGCCAAGTGGATTCCGCATGGTAAAGAGCACGGTAGGCCCGCCGGTCGTTCTCTGGGTTGCGAACAAGAGACCTTCCGCCGGCACGAATGTAATCTTCTTGTTGCCTGACTGATCCAAGCGTGTCAACACCTCTCCGCCAAGCGCAGTTGAACGAATGATGTAATTAGATTCTGACGTTCCAGGCGAAGTGGTACTTGATTCAAAAACTACTTGCCCATCTCCGTCATAACCGGCTGTATACGTGATGGTATTGAATTGACCTTGTTCTACGCTGCTGATCAACCGGCCGGCGGCATCGTATGTATAAGCCCTTGGCCGGTCGGTGCTAGTGAGTGGAGTGTTCGTAGGCTGACCGTCCGCATTGTAGGTCCAGTTGGTGCGGCGATTGTTGACATAGGTGGACGTATCATTCGTGAACCCGCCGTTGTTGTAGCTGTAGTACACACCGGATCGCGAGGTCATGTTCCCAAACTCATCGTAACCATAACTCTGGCTGAACGGCACTCCCTGGCCGCCGTTGCCATTGCCATAAGCACTGGTAATTCTACCCATGTGATCGTAAAAGAAACCACGACTGAGAAATCGCAAGGTCTGCGGCGGATTGTTACCCGCAGTGTCATCCAAATCCGTCAGCGCGATAATCTGGCCGTCCGGATGATAGGAATAATTCTCCCTCATAATGCTGGAGCCCGAATTTCCGGTTAGGAGATACTGCGTCGGTATCGGTCTAAAGCCGTAACTAGTCGTCGCACTGCTCCCGGGGTAGTTGACAGTTCTGGGTGCGCCCCAGGCGGTGTATTGAACATCCGTGATGTAATTAGTGGTGCCGCCGAATGGAGATCCGGTGACGGTTTTCAATTGTCCCTGAACGTTACGTGTGTAGGAGATGCTGTCGTTAAATGGATCTGTGACGCTCATCAACTGACCGATTAAGTTGTAGGTGTAGTTAATGGAGAAACTACCAACCGGCAGTTGCCGGGTCTCTTGAGTGAGACGCGATAGCGAATCGTACTGGTAGGTTCGGCTGCCGTAGCCATCGGTTGCGCTCAAACGATTGCCTACCGCATCGTAAGAAAAAGTGGCTGCCGTCGGCACCGTGATACCGAACGGCGCACTGTAGGTTATGCTGGTTGTGTGATGGCGATTGTCATACGCAAAAGTCTGCGCAGCGCCGCGTGCATCGGTAAGGGAATCGATCGTGTCGTCGTTGTTGTAAGTCCAGGTCATCGCGGTTCCAATTGAGTGTTCGGGTCGATGTTCGCTTTGCAAACGACCGTAGCCGTCGTAGCTTCTGGTGGTGTCCTGGAAGGTAGTACTTGCGTCTGACCCAGCGAATTCTCTGATTTGAGTTATCTGATCACGAACGTTGAACGTGTTGACTGTGGTCGAGTAGATACTGCCACCCTCAAAGATGAATGTTTCAGTCTTGACCTCGCGTCCCAGCACATCTGTATAAGTCTTCGTTTGTCGACGCTTGATGGTGGTGCCTTGATACGTGCCCTCATCCAGAAGGGTCTTCACTTCACCGCCCGCGCAACCACAACCGGCATACGACGCTATTCGCGTAGTCCCGTCCTGATTGGTCGTTACTAGAGGGCGGCCTTTCCAGTCGTAAGTCTGTTGTACGTATAACCAGCCTACGGTAGCGTCCAGTCCGGCAGTGACCCAACTGGACGGTGGCCCAATCGCAGTCGTCTCGGCTGGGGTGGATGTTTTGATTAGCCGACCCATCACATCGTAGACCATTCGCTGGCCACTGAAACCGCCCACACTTCCTGGATGATCCGACGCGGTAGCGACGACGCGTCCGCCGCCATCGGTGATCTGAAAAGAGTGCGCCTCACCCTGGCCGGTTTGAATAGTTTGATAGGTGTCGATCCGGTTGTGACTGGCAGGATATTCATAACGCCGATAGGCGTTATTGGCCAGACTTGTTTGCTGTAACGTTCTTCCGATTGCATCAAAGCTAGTAACAACTTCCGGTCCAGCAGTGTTTGCCGTTGTGTTTGGCTGCGGGGCTCGTACATTCGTCACCGCACCAAAGTCAAAGTGGTATTTTGATGTCGTTGTGTATCCGTCAGCATCCGTAACTGACGTCGGATAAGCCAGGGTATTGCGCGTGTTGTTGCTGTCGGAGAAAGAATCGGCGTAGCTGATGGTCATCTCGTGATTCAACGCATCCTTTGCCGACACCGGAGCGCCCGCCGTGTTGTATTTCACACTACTGGTGGTGAATACGCCCGTATTGAGCACATCGTAACGTTTGACGCTGGAAATATTTCCGCGACCGGTGACGAAGACAACGCTGAAATTAGTGTTGTCGTGTTGCACCGGCGCATCATTTCCCTGGATTGAGCCAGTTTCGTCGTAAAAGTAACCGACTCTTGACGCGAGGGTGCCGCCGTTGTTGACATCACCCGAGTACAGTCGCTTCTCGCTCACTAATCCCAAAATGTGAAGGTCGGAATAGCTGGTACTGGAGTTGTAGTCCGTCCGCGTGCTGCGCAGGATCGTGGTGGCGTTCGCCGCCCACTCATAGACGTCAAGTGGGAAGAAACAGCTTGTTCCATTGGCATAGGTAAACTGCTGATAAGTATTTTGTGTGCGGGCGCGATTACCTGCCGGATCGTAGACATTCGTTTCCGCGACTCGCGGGTTGAGCACATAGGAGAGTGCTGTATTGTCTTGTGTCCAGGTTGTAGTCACCTGACGCTGTAAGACAGCGCTGCTATCGTAGGTATTTACCAAAGCCACCAGGCCGCGCTGCCAACCTGAAGAGGTGCCGGCTGTTCCAATGAAGTAAATTTTGTGAGAGGTTCCGTCGGGCGCCGTCACTTGCGCGCGCATGCCGGTCGGCTGCGTGCTGTCGGGCATAGTCCATGTATCACTCACCGGAACTGCGAATGCAGTCACGCCTTCTTCATTAGTGGCAGCGGTTCCGTCAGTATCGCCATTCCAATACTCAGCCCAGTCGCGCCGCTCAGTGAATCGTGGACAATCGTCGTAAGCCGTGGAGGCCGTTTGCGGAAGGTTGTAGGAGCGATAATTGAGCAAATGATTATCGGCGGCATAGGCGCCCACTTTCCACACCTGTCCCCAACTGCTGTAGCTGAAATCAAAATAGGAGTCGTCAGCCAACCTTACGCGCGAGAGTGTTTTGAGAGTGGAATTATCGGCCAGACCGAAGGCCGACAGGCTGCCAAAGTTGTAGTCGATCGAAATGTTCGCGTATTCAAATCTGGCCCAGTAGTGCGTTAAGGGAGTTGAGTTTTGGTTCCAAACCTGCTTGATTTCCGTGAGCAAGCCGGTCCCATCGTAAGCAAAAGTTATTACTCGGCCGAGCGTGTCAGTGATCGTGTCGATGCGACCCGAAACGTTGTAATTAACCGTGATGTAATTGCCGTTGCGATCCTTGATCTGGGTGCAGTCATATTGGCCTGAGTGCAAGACATAGCTTAACTGCGTGCCCTCGGTGTTGGTCAGGACCATGTTGCTCGAATCGAGCAACAGGTGCGATGAATCAGCCGACTCGTATAACGCTGAGGAGCCAACCTGCCGCAGCTCGATGCGACTTCCGTCCGGATTGATCAGGAGAAAAGCATACTTGCCGACCTCGGCGTTCAAATAGAGCGGTTGGATAACTGGAAATCCAAGCCTGAAACCAGGGCCAGGAAAACCGTGGTCATCGTCAAAAGAGATGCCGCTGGGGACGCGTTTGGTCCAAACCAGAGAGTTGTATGAGAGCGTTAAGCCCAGATTCAGTCCGGCACGCCCGGACAGATTAAGTAAAGGAAGATTCCAGTTGAAATTACGCGAGAGTGGATTCTCGCCTCCGGCGCCTGTTCCATTCAACGGATCCAACCGCGCCGATGATGAGTCAGAGTCCAGCGGACCAGCGCTGCTGCTAACGCCTTTCGTGGAACGCGCCTGTAGCTGTTCGAGATGAATTGCTCTGATCAAGGTGCTGCCCACTGTCAGCGTCGGATCCTGATAGGACGTAACACTGATGCTCAACACTGGCAACGCCTCGTCCAGTTTGTCGCGCAACTCCTGCACGTCATTAACGACGATATTAAGGCCGCCTAGCGAACTGCGCGTCCAGGAGGCCGCCGGTAGATTCGCTACTGCCCGTACCGCATTTATCGCTGTACGCACGTCGTAAACATGCTGCGCCTTTATTAACTGGTTCGTCAGGGAGCTGAACTCAAATGAAACTGCTGTTCCCAACGCCATGTTGCTAGGCACGGAGAAAATGCCGCCGCTGCCGATTGCGCGGACGCGGTAGAGATATCCATTCCCAGGGCTCACCGCCTGGTCGTGGTAACTGGCCGACGTCGCATTGCCCAGGAACAAAAATGGACCAGAGATGTTGTTGCTCCGCTCCACCTGATAGTGATCTATAGTGCCGGCTGGTGCTCCCCAACTAAGATCGATCGCGTTACTAGCCGCTGACGTAACCGTAAGATTGGTGGGCGCGTCGAGGAAAACCGGCGGTGAATTAAGCAATGCTTTCACCGGCGGCGCAACAATCGCGGGCCGCTCTGGTTTATGCGCACCTCCTCCCAGCTTGTCGATTAGCCAGCTTCCGAGCGTGGCGTAGCGTTGCAGGCCCACCACTAGAGTGCGTGGACTGGAGTTAATGCTGGCCCTTCCACTTTGATTGAGACTTGTGGCTGTGCCCGACGGCACAACAATAGTCGCAAGCAGCGACACGAATAAGATGAGAGCAATTAATCGCCTGATCATGATGCGTTCTCCTTGAAGGAAGGGCATTGTCGCCGTTGACTTATTGCAGACTCAACAACACTAGAATCTCGCCGCTACCCTGGGCTAACGGCTCGAGCGCTTTGCCGATCAACGTTCCCGGGCGATGCATACGCACGCCGCCAAACTCAACGGATAAAGACTTCATCGCGAAGCCTTCCTTGTCGCTGGTCACCAGCAGGTCACCAATTTTGATCGGACCATTACTGGCATCGACCTTCACTCTTACTCGCCCCGATGCCGCCACCAGCACACGTCCTTCACCTCGCTCGCCAAGCGTGATTCCCGGTTGCGGTGAGATCACACCGGCGACACGAGTGTCGTATGACTGCGTAGAAGCTACTACCTGATTGTTTTTGTCCGGATCGAGAATCACGACTGTGCCGGCGGTCAGCTGTTGTGAAGAATCCACCCACTCAGCGACGTCCTGGTATTTGGCCTGGATGGTGCCGCCTGTAATCGTTCCCACGGCGTTGATGTCGCCATTAACATCGAGTGTTTTTTGAGGTGATGAATTGCCGATGCCGACCTTTCCATCCGCGCGTACGATCATCTTGATCGCGCTGTTATTTTCGAAGGTCGCAATCGTATCTCCTGATGCGGCACTCGCCGCTTTCGCACGAAAGCCGTTTACACCGCCATTGACGTCGAGCGTATAGAGAGGCGAGTTGGTACCGATGCCGACACTGCCGGCGCTGTAGTTTATCGAGCCACTGCCGCTGGTCCAGGGACCTGTAACGGATGCCCACGTCGCTCTGCAGTCACCATTGATGCACAACCCATCAGTGGCGTTGATCGAGCCCCCTTCCACATGCAGCTTGTAAGAAACTGCATTGGTGGTCCCGATAGTTATGTTCCCGTTACCGTGAATGCGCAGTCTTTCGCCAAGTGTCCCGGAGTTTCGAGTGTAGAAAGCGAGAACACCAGTTTCCGCACCGGCGGTATTGCTGGTGATCCCGCCGCTGATCTGCCCGTAGTCGACACCTGCGCCACTGCTGTTGTTAAGCGTAAAGTATTCCGCTACGCCCCACCCGTTTGTGTTTACGTTACGGTGTAAGCGCAAATTTTCGCCGTCCGAAGTCATGATGTGGAACAGCGCGGTGGGCGCCGCAGTTCCGACTCCGATCTTGCCGGTCGAAGCGATTCGCATTCGTTCGCCAAACACCGACGTTGACTCGCGCGTAAAGAAAACCATGTCGCCGCTATGGTTAGTTTGGTCTTTCTGGATGGTCCCGATTTGTGCATTCCCATAGCCGGTGGAATCCTGAAAACTTATCAAGCTCATATTTCCATTCGTATTACTCGTGTTCCGAATGACAAATCCCAGATCCGCTAACTGAATGTTCGCCAGATTAGTGTTAGTGCTGGTATGAAATACCTGGAATTTCGTGTCCGGCGCACTCGAGCCAATTCCGACGTTGCCGCTTCCATTGATCGTCATTCGTAATGTGCCGGTATCAACGTTCGTGGTAGCCGCGGTGAAGAAATCGATCTGGGTCGCTGCTGACATACCGCCAACTTCACCACCGAGCGCCACTATGTTTGCAGTTGAAGTCGTGGCGCCTCCCAACAGAGCAAAACGCATGTTGGCAGTTACGTAAGGAGGCATCGCGAGGCGAGATAGTTTGGTCGTATTGTTCCCGCGATTCTTGGTGCCCGTTTCCGAGCCGAGATTTAAAACATTTCCAGCAACATCCAGGGAATTACCCGTACCCGGACTGGTCCCGATGCCGACATTCCCGCTATTTGTATTGTTGATATTCCCATTGCCATCAGGGGTGGTCCATTGCGCATTGCTGGTCGCGAAACAACCCACAACCAGCACGATCACGAAAGCGATCAAGTGGCGTCGGAGTGAGATTCTGGGGATGATGTTTTGCTCATTGATGTACATATTGTCCTCTCGATTCAGGTGAATGGGTATGCTTCAAACCCGAAAAGATGTTTTGGTCGTCAGCATGTGTACCGTGCTTTCATGAGATCGTTTCCCGTGAGTACATACAACTTGGACACTATGAATTTTCGTTACTGCAAACTCAGCAGTACCAGTATCTCGCCGGTGCCCTGGGCCAACGGCTCGAGCGCTTTTCCGATCAAGGTTCCCGGACGATGAATTTGTACACCACCAAGCTCGACCGGAACTGATTTCATCGCGAAGCCTTCCTTATCGCTCGTCACCAGCAAGTCGCCGATGTTGATTGGACCTTTACTGGCATCCACTTTCACTTTCACTCGTCCTGTTGTCGCGACCAGCACGCGGCCCTCGCCTTGTACGCCCAGCGTCAGACCAGGTCGCAGTGAAATCACACCGGCAACATGGCTGTCGTACGACCGCGAAGAAGCAATCACTTGATTTGATTTTGTACTGTCGAGTACAACTACCGTTCCGGCGGGTAGTTCCTGTGAAGATTCGACCCATTCGGCGACATCCTGGTACTTGGCCTGGATGGTGCCGCCCGTAATCGTTCCCGAAGCGTTGAAGTCACCAACGACGTCGAGCGCCTTCCCCGGTGTGGGCGTGCCAATACCGACGTTGCCGCCGCTGTAAGAAATCGCCGAGCTTGCGCCTGAGATCCACTGTGAACCGCCTACCTGAGACCATGACGTCTTGCAGTCTCCGGAAATGCAGAGTCCACCGCCGCCATTAACCGTACCTGACGCACTGACGTTGCCGGCGCCGCTAACCGTAAATCTGCTGGTACCAAGATCACGGATATCAAGCAGCTTCGCGGGTGTAGCGGTATTCGAATCGATCACGAAAGCGTTAGAGATCGAGCTGTTCTGAACGCTGAATCTCACATTGTCGCTATTCACGTTTTGCACCGAGAACAACATGCTGCCATTCGAAGTAATGTTTGGATTGGTAGTACGAAATTGCAGCGCGTCGGCGTTGGTGATGTTCACCTTGGTTACCGAAAGATCGCCGTGATCGGCAGCGCCGTTTATACGGACTGAACTGTTGTTGACGATTAAACGATCGGTGGCAACTATCAGTTTGTTCCCGGTCGTTCCAGATTGGCCGATGTTGGTTGTAGTGGTTTGATCAACGCCGATGTTAATCGTTCCTTTTGTCGTACTGGAGGTTGATTGCAGGGTGAGCGCACCGCTGGCTGCACTGGAACCATAGATCGTTCCGATTAAGGCACTACCATTAACTTCAAGTTTCTGAGACGGAGTGTTTGTTCCAATCCCAACGTTGCCTGTGTTGAAGTAAATGTTCGAGGTCGCGTTTAACCATTGAGAACCACCGACCTGAGACCACGCAGTTTTGCAATCGCCGGCGATGCAGAGTCCACCGCTGCTATTTACTGAACCTAATACGTCAAGCTTATAGGCGGGGTTAAGGAGACCGACGCCGACGTTTGCATTAGTTGCATTGTTAGCGCCGGCAAGTATGACATTGCCGTTCGGATTGAAAATCAGAGGAACATACCACCCTCCACCCTGCTTATTCATCACCATGATCATGCTTGCTCCTGAGGAGTCGCCACCAAAGAAGGCGTCCTTCCTGATTCCCCAGGTGAAATCTATTGGCTTTCCCGTCGCCATCGTTCCGATCGGTGAGAAGGTGAAATCGATATAGCCGTAAGCGTCTCCGCCGCCGGCAAGACCGATTCCCGCCCTGGCGCCGCTGGGCGCCACAACAGACAAGGGATACCAGGGGCCGGTCGTACCGATACCAACGTAGCCGCTCTGATCGATCCTCATCCGCTCCGTTCGCGTTGTAGAACCATTCGCGGTTGTGGAGAAGGTTAAGTAACCTCCTAGTGCGCTATTCAGAGTCCAACTCTGGCTTGAAAATCCCTGAATGGCTATGGGGTTATAAGAGGTACCGCCATTACGAACACCAAAAGTAAAAAAGCCCAATCGTTGGTCGGCGGCAGAGGGAGTTCCTGTAGTCAGCGCTTGAATACCTGCTCCGGAACTTGTGCTCAGAGTTCCTGTATAGACCGTACCGAGGACATTGGAGCTGCTGTTATTTACTTGCAACGGGAACTCCGGCGTCGTTGTCTTAACGCCAACATTGCCGCTGTTGGTATTGCTGATGTTCTGGTTGGCATCGGGTGTGGTCCATTGGGCCATCACAGCCACCGGCTGTAACAGGAACACAACCAGCAACAATGTGCCGCAGGCAAATATCGTCAGGTATCCATTAGGTGTTCGTTTAGTGGGATTCATAATCATCTCCTGAAACAGATTGTGAGTCGGTGGCCGACTGCAAACGGTTGCGCTGAGTAGTTGAGACACACGTGCAATGTCACGCGGTCGTGTTGACACGATTGAGCGCGTTTTTGCGTGGTACTTTTTAGAGAATCACTAGGGAGAATTTTTCTTTCGTATGACCGGGCTTAGTCAACAACACGCGATGTCGGAGAAGGTTCGCGCGTACGAAAGAAACGCTTCGTTGGGCTAGCGGCGGATAATAGGCCGATGTTGGATGCGTGTCAACGAATTTTTTTTGAGAGCAGCGCGTTTAATGAGTAAGTATTTTAAGTTTAAACTGAAGGTTCTGTGTGGAAGAGATAGAGTCTATAACTAGTTAGCAAGTGGGTAAAGCGAGAGCAAAAAAATGATCGTGGTCCAAGTCATTTACCTCTTCACGATGCCCAAGGTTGATCAAAACTTCCCAACTATTTTTTTAACTCGTCAATGGCCGTGAGTGACAAATATTGGCAGCGACGAACCTAGTAGTTGAACATTTGAGCAGTGTCCGCTTGCTGCAAATGTATGAGTGAAAACCGAAGTTGGTAACCATCCAAGTGACCGTAAGGACCTCGGTCTGGCCCTTCGAATCGCCCCACAACGGTTACGTGCGCTCTACCTATGGGACACGGTTGTGTTGGGCACAGCAACTCGTCGAACTTCTTCTTTAAAGCGTCGTCGGTAGAAACGTATGAAGGATCAAATTCTGCCCAGACGTAACCATTGTCGTCCTCACAGGATGGATCGTATAAGTAAGAATTTTCCATGTTCCTGAAGAAGATAGCCTGCGTGCTCACTATCCGGTTGTCATATCGGGCTGAATCGCGAATCAGTTCACAGAAAGGAACTATCGGCGCCTGCTTGATCGTTGAGGCGTAAGTAGGTGGTCCAGTAATATCTTTGAGTTGTGGTTCATGAGTGACGCAGCTGGATACCACACATAGGAGTGTGAAGAATAGTGCCACTGGTATAGGAGTTGGTTTCCTCATTAATCCCTTTCCAGCTCAGGCATCCAAATCCCAGCTGACCCTATTCATTTATGTGATGCGTGGTATACAGAATGCCGCCGGTTTTCTTGTCAATCAAATAGTTTGGCGGATTACTGTTCGGCGCGGTTGCGAGATTTTTACCTGGTAGTACTCTGTCCTCGAAAAACACACGCCATCCCTTGCTTAGTTCGCAAGCCACCGCATCGTAGTCATTTACTTGTTCCTCGGCATCATTCTCAGACACAAGGAAATCGGCAAACTGCTTCTTAGCGATTTCAACTGCTTGTTGCTTACTGAGTAGCCGTTCGGCGATTTGAGGGCCACGTGGAGTAGCTCCGCTGAGGTCCAGTGGCAACTGCTGCACGAGTACGATAGCACCAGACATCTTGTCAACGTAGTACTCAAGGCCAACGTCATAAATGATGACCCACAACCGTGCTCGTTCGCATGTGGTAGTTTGGGAAAATTCCAGTGCGGGATGTTTTCTCGCGGCGTCTACATTTGCGATGGTGACAGCCTGTTCCCTAGTGATTAGTTCCCTACTAACAGCATACTTCATTTCATTTGCCGAGCTACCGTCAATTCGCGCCCGCAGGTTGTTGGGGGAAGTGGTGAGACACGCTCCATTAATGACAACAAAGAGAGCTGTGCAAAATCGGATGGTCGGTAAGCAGATTTTCATATCAGCCTCGGTCACTTACATCCATTTGGCAGCGGTTGTCCAGACAAGCCTCTCTTTGGCCCGTATGGCACGGCTTTGCCTGAAGGTAACACCCAGATTCCAGGTACGCCACGAGCACTAGCAGTAGGGACCTCATCGGGATTTGTTAACTCGTTCACATGTGTATGGAAGTCAGCGACGACAATCAATTGACCTTTCTGAATTTCTTTAATGTATTTCTCAGCTTCTCCAAGTCCGTAAACACGGATCGAAGTATCTCGAGGTTCGCGCGGCTTTATGACAGGAAAAAGCTTTCCATTCCTGTCCATCAGTATCCATCCGCCCGCTTCTATGTAACTACCAGTGGACCTGGCATATTCATTTGCCTCTTGAAATTTTTTATTTACTGCGGGATTTTTTGCCAATTGAGCCCCGGTAGGAGGACAAGGAAATTCTGTGGTACGCGCTAACTCATGTATAGGATTCGATGCGGAGGAGTGAGCATAGTCACTATATTGAGGGCTCACATCTCCTCGCTTTCGCGAGAAGAACTCGTCAGCGTAGGAGCCTCCGACTGCAGTGCGCCACATCAGTTCATTGACAAACGCCTGTCCGCCTCCCTGTAGCGTACTAAATACTGTCCTGGCCCACTCTGAGCTGACTCCATAAGTTCCATCAAGCGAACCGTCCCAGCCAGGGGGCGCTAAGAACGTCGATCTATCAACGACCTCTCCTCGCGACCGTGCTGTTACTGTCACAGTTCGCGTTCCGCAGTCGTTGTTTGCACATTGCACGGAGGCGTCGCTGCGAATGCGCGAGCACGGAATGTCGAGCCCGTCTAAATTACACGTAGCGCCGCCGCCTTCTATTGGCATCGGCGCCGGAACTGCTCTTCTGAACACCCCAATATCATCAAGGAGCCCGTCCGCGTCACCACTGCCATCGGGCGGGAATGGATCCGAATGGCCCAGGTTCGCTCCGCCAGAATCCAACACAGTCGATTCCGCGATGCTGCCATTCGATAGTGTTTTAACACCGTCGCCGGTGATCGGATCGTAGGTTTCCCAAATACTCCAGGGGCCTCCACTTTCCAGGACAGTCTGTTGTCCCAGTCGCTCGCCTCCGGCATAAACATGTGTTCTGGCCCACGTGCCGTCACCTTTGTATTCGGAAATTGCCCGACCTCCGAGTACGGTAGAGCGCAGTTGATACGCCTCAGTCGTGACGCTGCTCTGAACATTGTTAAGGGTTGAATTGCGTCCCAGCGAGTAATGAGTGAGCTGTCCGTCGCCGTCGAAGGTTTGGCCGTTAACAAACGAGTAAGTGACAACTCCCTCTTCGATGCGGTAGGTGCGGGTTTGCGTGCTACTTACTTGACGTCCGGCAGCGTCGTACTTATACCGCACGGGATCAAAGGGAAGCATGGTGATGGCTGACTCGTTGCGGGAGAGCAGGTCGCCGTTGGCATCGTAACTCCAAGTCGCATTGCGATTGCTGGTATTGTAGCTGTCTTGAGTATCTATCGGACGGCTCCAAAGCCGCCCCGTGTCCGCGAGCAGGTTGCCCCAGACATCGTACGAATAGACATGCTTATAGGGGCCATCGGGCGTACCGCCGCTCGTGTGATTGACAAAGTTCCTCGCTTCAACCCCCGAGTAAGCCTGCTGCAACCGCCCTGCAGCATCATAGGCGTAGGCGCGATCTTCTATCTCCGCCGAGCCTGTTTGATTATCCGCAAATTTGAGCGCGCCATCATTGTGATAGTCATAAGATTGCTGGCCGCCCGCAAACGAATAACTCTTGATTAAAAGGCGTGAGTTGTAGGTGAGGCTCAATGAATTACCGCCCTGTGTGCGCGACTTGAGCGCGCCCCACGCGCGGTACTGCGCCTGAGAAAGAAACTGGGTCTGCGCGCCGCTGGCTCCAATCGAGTCCACAGACGTTACTCGCCCCACCTTATCCAGCGTCTCAGTAAAACTAGTCCCGGAATGCTGATCTGTTACTGATTTGAGAATGCCGCCGAGATTATATTCATAATTGAGACGAAAGCTACCAGCGCCAGGCAATCCCGCAAAAGTTCGCTCCTCCCAATCCATGCGCGAGAGTTGGTCGTAATGATAGAGCACGGTTCCCGAACCGTCAGACATCGAAGTGCGATTACCGACCGCGTCATAAGCAAGAGCAATGCTGCCAGTCGGGACAATATTGGCGCCGGCAGGAACAGCGCCGGCATCGAATGCGATCGCAGTAGGTAGACTTCGCGCATTGTAGGTGAAGCTCGTTATTACGCCGCGCGGATCAATAATGCTTTGAACCGTGTCGTCGCTGTTGTAATTCCAGGTAGTATGATCGGTCGAGACACTGTTGTTCGGATCTGCTTGTTGCTGCGGGAGGTGCTGTGATTTCGGGCGTCCATACCCATCGTAGGACCAGATAGTATCCTGAAACGTGGTGCTCGAGGTTGGGCCGGCGAAGTGGCGCGTAAGCGTTATCTGGTCACGCGCGTTGTAGCTAAAAGTTACGGCTGAATAGACTGTGCCGCCAGTGCCGTTCGGACCGGCGCCATCCCAGTTCAAGATCTCAGTCTTAACGGTGCGGCCAAGTACGTCTGCATAGACTTTTTTCTGCCGCTTCAAAAGGGCGCCACTCGCGTCGCTGGCACCCTCTTCCGTGATAGTTGCAACTTCACCCCCCGCGCAGCCACAACCGCTGTAGCTGATCTGTCTTGTAGTTGTTTCGGCCGGATTGCTGGTCAGGCTGGGATTGGTAGTGACGAGCGGACGACCTTTCCAGTCGTACGTCTGCTCAGTATAGATCCATCCGGTTCCGGCATCGTCACCAGTAGTGGCCCATTGGGAAGGCGGACCGCCGGCAGTTGTCTCTGTTGGGTTGGAGGTCTTAATCACTCGACCCATGATGTCGTAGACCATTTTCTGACCGCTGAAAGTGTTCGCGTTATGATCGATTGCGGTGGCAATCACGCGGCCGGCGCCGTCGGTAATCCGGAAGGAGTGAGCTTCGCCGAGGCCCTCCTGGACGGTCGCATAGGTGTCAATTCGAATCTGGCTGGGTGCGTATTCAAAACGGGTATAGGCGTTGTTCGCCAGATTCTCAATTTTTTGTAAACGACCAATCGAGTCGTAGTTCCAGGATTTTTCAGGCCCGGGGAGGTTCTGAGTGGTATTGGGCTGGGGCGTCTGGCGGCGCGTAACCGCCCCAAAGTCAAAGCTGTATTTCGAAGTCGAGGAGTAGCCGCCAGGGTCCGTCATCACAGTCGGATAGGCTAGCGTATTTCGCGTGATGCCGTCCGAGAAAGCGTCCGTGTAACCAATGGTGACGCTATGACCCGCGGCGTCCGTCGACGACACCACCGAGCCCGAAGTGTCATATCTGGCGCTGGTCGCGGTGAACAGACTCGTGTTAGTGACGTCATAACGTTTCACGCTGGAGAGATTGCCGCGACCAGCAACAAAGCTCGCGTTGTAGTTTGAATTATCGTGTTGCACCGGCGCGTCAGTACCCTGAATCGATCCATTCTCGTCGTAGAAGAAAGCGAGTTTTGACATGAGTGAGGCATTACCCGTCACGTCACCTTCGTAGAGAGACTTATCGCTTATGAGTCCGAGAATGCGGCGATTGGCGTAAGTCGGATCGACGTTGTATACAGTGCGCGTGCTGCGTAGCACTGTCACCGCGTCGGCCGCATACTGGAAAACATCCTGGGGCAGATCGCAACTGGTGCCGTTGGCGAAATTGTAATGCTGATACTCGATTCGAGTACGTGCGCGGTTACCGTCCGGGTCATATACATTCGTCTCAGTGATGCGTGGATTCAAAGGGTACGACACCGAAGTGTTGTCCTGAGTCCAGTTCGTCGAAACCTTGCGTTGCCACACACCGCCGCTGTAAGTCACTACGAGTGCCGGCAAGCCGCGGCGCCATGCTGACGAGTTACCCGTGGTTCCGATGAAGTAGATTTTATCCACCGTGCCGTCAGGCGACGTGACCTCAACTCGCTTGCCGGTCGCGGTTGTTCCCTCAGGCATGGTCCAGGTGTCACTTACTGGACCAGCGAAGCTGGTGACAACTTCTTCACTCGATACCGGCGTTCCGTCCGTATCGCCATTCCAGTACTGGGCCCAGTCACGTCTTTGTGTAAAGCGGGGACAATCGTCCTGTGGTCCAGTTGCAAGCAATGGCGAGCCGGGCAGGTTGTACGAGCGCTGGTTCAGGAGGTGGTTGTCAGCCGCGACGTTAGCTATCTTCCAAATTTGTCCCCAACTGGTATAGCTGAAGTCGAAACGCGAACCGTCTGCCAGCGTTACTGAAGAAAGCGTTTTTAGCGTTGAGTTGTTGGCTGGCCCATATACAGTCAACCCTGGGAAGTTGGTTTGTATGACGGTATCTGCGTAGGTGAACACCGCCCAGTTGTGAGTCAACTGACTCGCAGGCGTCTGATTCCATGCCTGAGTAATCGAAGTGAGCAGACCACTGGCGTTGTAATTGAACTTAATGGTGCGCGCGAGTGTGTCGACGATCGTGTCGATGCGGCCGAAGGCGGTGTAATTGACGGTTATAAAGTTGCCGTTGCGATCCTTAATTTGCGTGCAGTTAAATTCATTACCGGTGGACGAATAGTTCAATTGTGTGCCGTCGCTGGTTCGGAGCACCATGGTACTGGCGTCCAGCAAGAGATGCGCTGAGTCGGCCGACTCGTAGAGTGTTGATGTGCCCACCTGGCGCAACTCGGTGCGACTGCCATCCGGACCGATCAATAGGAATGCATACTTGCCAAGCTCCGAGTTGAAATAGAGTGACTGAATGGTAGGAAATCCAAGTCTGAATCCGGGAGCGGGAAAACCTCGATCATCATCAAACGAAATATAATTGGCGCCGGCGTTCCTGGTCCAGATCAGCGAGTTGTACGACAGTGCCAGGTCGAGACTCATTCCGGCCCGGCCGGACAGACTCAACAAAGGAAGGTTCCAGTTAAAATTCTGCGAAAGAGGGTTCTCTCCGCCACCACCAGTTTGATTTCGCACGTCAAGCCGTGCTTCAGCCTGGCCATTGATTGTTACCGCGGCAGTCGTAGCCGCACTCAGGCCGGTGTTATCCGTCACGGTTAAAGTTGCGGTAAACAGACCCGAGGTCTGATAAGTATGAGCGGTGTTTGCGGTGTTGGCGGAAGTGCCGTCACCAAAGTTCCAGTGATAACTGGTGATCGTGCCGTCCGGGTCATATGAGCCGCTACTGGTGAAGCTAACCGATTGGGCCATCTGCGCGGCGTAAGGCCCACCAGCCATTGCCACGGGACGCTGCGAAGCACCTGCTCCCGGTACACTACTCGAGTAGGTAGCGCCGCCTTGCAACGTACCGTGATTGGCATTGCCTGAGGCGTCGGCGCTCGTCTGCCCATCAAACTTCCAGAGCGCGCGCGTGTTCGAAGCTGGTCCCAGTCCAGGAGTGAAGTTGCTGCTGTAGAGCGCGGCCGCTGAAAGCCGCACTTCGTCGATCAGTCCCCCAAAGTAATAAGTTGTGTAGGTACTCTTCCCAATGTTGAGCACACTCGTGCCTGAGGCGGGCCCACTCGTGGTCGACAAACTGCCGTCCAGAACGCCATCCAGATAAACACGCATCTGATTGCCATCGAATACTCCCGCCACGTGATGCCACACATTGGTCGTCACCGTAGTGCTGCCGATGGCCGTTGTGTACTGGTTGGGACTCTGGTAGAGGTCCAGTCTTAATTTGCCGGTGTTGGTGATCGCAAATTCGTAGCCGCCACCACTGCCTGCTTGCCCCCATGCTTCGCGGCACACGATGTCCTGGTAGTTGCCGTTGATGGAACTGAGCTTGATCCAAGCCTCCACCGTGATTGGACCACTGATATTAATCGTGGCACTGTTCGGCACGCTCATGTAACTGCTGGAGCCGTTCAGTGAAAGCGAGTGAAGAGTGGCAGAGTCTAAAACATTAACGGTGATTACATTTGAACTGGCGACAGCGCCACCGTCGTCCGTGGCTTTTGCCGTTAGAGAATAAACACCACCAGCGACGTTGGGCCAGGTAAATGTGTACGGACTACTCGTATCCGTGCCGAGCAACGTTGTGCCCTGATAGAAATCCACTCTGGAAACGATGCCGTCACTATCGCTGGCAGTGGCGTCCATAACAACGGTAGCACCGGCGTTGAATGCGGTGTTGGGCTGTGGGTCATTGAGCGCAATAGTGGGGGGATTGTTGCTGGCAGTAGGTACATCAGTGGAATAGCTGGCGCCGCTTTGCAACGTACCGTGATTGGCATTGCCCGAGGCGTCGGCACTCGTTTGCCCATCAAACTTCCAGAGCGCGCGCGTGTTCGAAGCTGGTCCCAGTCCAGGAGTGAAGTTGCTGCTGTAGAGCGCGGCCGCTGAAAGCCGCACTTCGTCGATCAGTCCGCCAAAGTAATAAGTTGTGTAGGTACTCTTCCCGATGTTGAGCACACTCGTGCCCGAGGCGGGCCCACTCGTGGTCGACAAACTGCCGTCAAGAACGCCATCCAGATAAACACGCATCTGATTGCCATCGAATACTCCCGCCACGTGATGCCACACATTGGTCGTCACCGTAGTGCTGCCGATGGCCGTTGTGTACTGGTTGTGGCTCTGGTAAAGGTCCAGTCTTAGTTTGCCGGTGTTGGTGATCGCAAATTCGTAGCCGCCACCACTGCCTGCTTGTCCCCATGCTTCGCGGCACACGATGTCCTGGTAGTTGCCGTTGACGGAACTGAGCTTGATCCAAGCTTCGATGGTGATTGGACCACTGATATTAATCGTGGCACTGTTCGGCACGCTCATGTAACTGCCGGTCCCATTCAACGAAAGCGAGTGCGTTATGCTTTGTGAACTTGACGCTATGGGGAGGAAATAAACACCCAGCAAAATTAGACCAAAGACAACCAACGAGAGGGCATGAGGACGAAGCATGAGAAGCGTCTCCTGTGGGAGTGGATACCGCAACTATGGTGAAGAAGTGAGTCATATATCTTTATTGCACGACGATGTTACAAACCCACTGTGGGTGATTGATTTCAGTGAGCGTGTACCTGCCGGTCTGCAGAGTGATGGTCCATGCCGAAGAGCCCTTCTGAACCTGAAGCTCACTCAACACCGTGCCGTCCTCAGCTTTGAGATTTAGAGTGTATTCACCGGAGATCGTCTTGTTGTCGACGAGGATCGCAAACGAGCCTGGGGCGTGCTGCACTTCACCTGGAGTGAAGCCATTGCTATTCAGCTCGACTCGCACTTCGTCTCGACCCTGCTGTGCGGCAGAAGCGTAAGCAACCTGAGCGTTGCTACTAAGCCGCGTACTTACGGCAACGCCTGCAACCACCAGGATCGACACCCCGAATATCGTGAGGGCGAATTTCCTTTGAGGAAGAAATCCTGAACGTACCGGTCTCTTCATTACTCTATCTCCTTCGAGGTCGTGAGAATCAATCAGCAAGGCTTCAGAGAACGAAGCAGAAAACAGACACGGACTACATGACTCTGTTGTTGATCAGGTATTAATTTCCGTCCATACATGGGCGCTGGAGAAGGATGTATGGACCAATGAGGTCAACGACAGAGATGGGGACTTGACCGGTCGCGTATCTTAATTGCGTTTCACGGGGCTGTCAATAATTTTTACAGCCATGGATAACAGTCGACCTTTCGACATCACCATCTAATATGTTTTTTGCGCAAAAACGTTACGGGCCCAGCTACTACCCTATCTCGCCACGATTCTCCGGAAGACCTTTAGGTCCAGTAGGTTCGATCGAGTGAACGATAGCCCACGGCCTCGGAGACATGGTTCGAATTGATTGCGTCTTCGCCTTCCAGGTCGGCAATCGTGCGGCTGACTTTGAGAATGCGATCGTAAGCGCGCGCTGACAGGCCCAACCGGCGCATCGCGGCTTCGAGCATCTTCTCGCTGTGTGAATCGATCTGACAAAAGGCACGAATCATACGCGGAGTCATGGCTGCGTTCGAAAAGACACGCGCATTTGCGAAACGACGATGTTGCCGTTCACGCGCCTCGATCACGCGCTCGCGAATCACAGCGGAACTATCAGTTTCAGGACCAGTGTCCCCGCGGAGCTCGCGAAACTTCACTGCCGGTACGTCGATGTGAATATCGATTCGATCCAGCAATGGACCAGAAATCTTTCCCACGTATCGTTGAATCTGATTCAGTGAACATCGACACTCGCGCGTCGGATCATTCCAGAAGCCGCAAGGGCACGGATTCATAGCTCCTGCTAAAACGAATGAAGCCGGAAAAGTTAGAGACATCGAAGCACGACTGATCGTGACCTGTTGATCTTCGAGCGGTTGTCGCAAAACTTCGAGCACGCTGCGATCGAACTCCGGCAACTCATCAAGAAACAAAACGCCCTGATGGGCCAACGAAACTTCACCGGGCCGCGGCATGGTACCGCCACCAATCAAACCTGCATCACTGATCGTATGGTGGGGCGAACGAAAAGGACGCTCGGTAACAAGTCCCGAACGACCCGTCAATCCAGCTACGGAATGAATCTTCGTCAACTCGAGCGCAGCTTCAAACTCGAGCGGCGGCATTATCGTAGGCAGACGTTTCGCCAGCATCGTCTTGCCTGAACCCGGTGGACCAATCAACAGAATGTTATGGCCGCCCGCAATCGCAATCTCCAGAGCTCGCTTTGCCGACACTTGTCCACGAACTTCTTTGAAGTCGACGCTGTAATGTCCCGTGCGTCGCAGTATCTCGTCGACATCGACCTTCATCGGCTCAGGCAGTGTCGGCGAACGTAACTGCTCGATGAGACTCACCGCGGTGCGCAGGTCAGCAACCGGATAAACATTGACGCCCGAAACCACCGCTGCCTCTTTTGCATTCTCTTCCGGCAAGAGCAAATGTCGAATCGAGCCCTCGCGTGCAAGCATCGCAATCGGCAACGCACCCTTAATCGGTCGTACACGACCATCGAGTGAGAGTTCGCCAACGCAGAGAACGTGAATCAGATTGTGCTGTTCGGCGAGTGCGCCATTCGCGCCGAGAATTCCGAGTGCGATTGGCAGATCAAAACTCGCGCCTTCTTTTCGCACATCTGCCGGAGCGAGGTTGATCGTTGTCTTTTGAAAGGGAAAGAAGTGACCGCAGTTTTGAATTGCGGCGCGAATACGCTCACGCGATTCGCGTACGGCAGCGTCAGGAAGACCAACAATCGTGACTGGCGGCGCCTGATCCTGTTCACCACGAACCGGAGTTAGATTGACTTCGATGTCGACGAGATCCGCGTCAATTCCGTAGACGGCGGCAGAAAGTGTACGAAAGAGCATGTGAGGTGGCTCCTTTTAGTATCCACAGATTACACAGATTCCTTTACAGAATCTGTGTAATTTGTGGATGAAGACTAACGAATTAACGACGGCGTGAAGGTGCAGTCGTTGTTGATGGAATCTTTATTTCCTGACCCGCTTTAAGCTCAGAGTCAACTGGAATTCCGTTGAGTCGCGCAACGTCGTTAGCATCGAGACTGCGGGCAGCAGCAATGCTGGCAATCGTATCGCCCTTGCGAGCGCGAACCTTGTTGAGACCGGCCGGTGCAGTCGCGTCAGTCGCAGTCGATCTAACCCACTTCGTGAGTCTGACGCTGCCACCGCTCGGCGCGACGAGTTTTGTCGTTGACTTCAGATCAAAACCGGCGTTCATCGATTGAAGCTGGGTGACGTTGAAGCCCGTTCGATTAGCGATGCTCTGCCAGTCTTCACCCGGCGCCACTGAAATCAGTCTGGCGGTCTCACGTCTTTCCGGAGCAATCTTCTGAATCAAAGAAGCAAACTGTTTTGCGCGACCTGCCGGAATGCGAACGTTGTACGAATCGCCGCGCGGTGTAATGTCGCGCTTCAATTCCGGATTCAAGCTGCGAATGTAATCAACGTTGCTGTCTGTAGCGTCTGCAACCAGCTGCAAGCTGGTCGCTGTCGGAACCTGAACCACGTCGTACGACATCGCCGCGTCCTGCTTGATTCCTTTGAACCCATATTTCTCCGGATTCTTGGCAATCAGGATCACCGCCAGAATGTTTGGAACGTAATTACGAGTTTCCTGCGCGATATAAGGATAGATCGTCCAGAAATTGGCGGTTCCGGCGCGAGAGATCGCGCGATCGATGTTTCCTTCGCCCGTATTGTAAGCCGCCATCGCCAATTCCCAGTTGCCGTTGTAACGCTGCGCCAGAAACTTCAAATAGCGAGCCGAAGCACGGGTGGCCTGCTCATAACTATTGCGCTCATCAATGTAAGCGTTCTGCTTCAAATTGAATCTGCGGCCGGTGCTGGGAACGAACTGCCACAAACCTGAAGCTGCAGCCCACGAAACGGCTTTCGGCTTCCAGGAGCTTTCGACTTGGCCCAACCAGGTGATGTCGAGCGGAACACCTTCTTCGGCGAAGATCTTTCGCGCCAGCTTCATGTACTGGCCGGAGCGGCGCAAGCCGTTCTCCATCGTCGACCGATTACGACCCTGATAGTAATTGATGAATTGCTGAATTAATGGATTAAGAGTAAACGAAAAGTTAACGTTCTTCTGTGACTGCTCGAGAGTTGCAAGATCTTCGCTTGAGACTTCCTTCTCACGTTCCGTGAGAACGAGCTTGCTTAGTTCATCGAGTGGCGAAGGCTCAAACTTCTGATCGCGGAATCCAACCTGTGATGGTGGCGGAGTCTTCTGATCCTGGGTTTGGGTGTTCTGGGCAACGAGTTGCGCATTTACAGGAGCGGCGTTCGGCTGCTGCAGTGGAACTTCTTCTCGATAGATACGCTCGACAAGCTCGAGATAGTAAGTCTGCAACTTTTGACTTGCCCTGACATCGAAGCCCGATTCAAGAATTGAATCGATCGCTTTATCAAACTCTTCGCGAGCCTGGTTACGCTTGTTGTCTTCGAGGTTGAGCTTGCCCTTGCGGAAATGATCTTCCGCACGCGTGATGATCTGCGTGATGCGTCCTTCAGACTGCTCAACTTCAGTAGGGATTGTTCTCGCAGAAGAAGCTGCGGGAATTTGAGCGACGGAGGTTGCCGCCGAAGCGACGAGCGCCATTAGTAAAGCCACACAGGCCTTCAGACGAGGAAAGCTCGCTGACATCAATTCGTCTTACTCCTTAAATTGTGCGGTATCTAATGGCTCCTCTATGATTTGAATACTGCAGGACTTCCCGAAGGAGCCAAAATCACACTGGAGGTTACCACACGGTTTTTTGGGGTGTCAAACCAGACACCACGATTGAAACACACACTCAAACGGTAAAGTTTTCCACCAAAGTAACGTCGACAAGTTCACGCTGCGGACCTGGTTTGGTTGCAAAAGCCGAGACCTCGGATGCCACGGGTTTGAAAACGGATTAACTAAATCCGTTGTAATCCGTGGTTCGATTCCGTACACATTACTTTCGGGTCTGTTTCGCAACAAAATAGCTAAATGTTTCAAAGAGCAACTCTTATCCCGCTCAAACCCTCGTAACCCCGTATGGAACGATGCTTGCGAACCCGATTCGCAAGGGCGTGCTCTCCCTAGGTCACAAATTGAGAATGGATAAAAAGAACCCTTAAGAATAACCATGTCAACTGCCATAAAAACAAGAGTTCATGAATTCCCCAGGCCCGCAGAGATCGGGGCCGTCCCTTCGCAGTCTCAGTTTTTCTTTAATCGCGAGTTAAGCCTGCTGGAATTCCACGCAAGAGTTCTGGAAGAAGCACTCGACGACCGCAATCCACTGCTCGAACGACTAAAGTTCCTGTCGATCTTCTCTTCGAACCTAGACGAGTTTTTTATGATTCGCGTTTCCGGTCTCAAAGAGGAGCTCGACGACAGCAACGTTGTCTCGCCTGATGGATTGACGCCCGTAGAGCAACTGGCAAAGGTCCGCGAGCGAGTGCTCGTGCTCATCAAGGAGCAGGCACGCTGTTTACGCGAAGATATTTTGCCGCAACTCAAGGATGCCGGGCTTTCACTAGTCCCTTACGAGTCGCTGTCGCGCCATGAAAAAGAAAGTCTCAAAGACTATTTCATGGAAAAGGTATTTCCGATCCTAACGCCGCTGGCAGTCGATCCCAGTCACCCGTTTCCGTACATATCGCCGTTGAGCGTTAACATTGGCCTCATGGTCCATGCTCCGAACGAGTTGAAGTTTAGCGGGCGACGAAAAGACGTTGATTCGCGCTTTGTTCGAATCAAAGTTCCGTCAGTTGTGCCGAGACTCGTATCGATTGGAACCTCGAAAACTCGTTTTGTATTACTCGAGGAGATCATCGAGGCAAACATTCAGGCACTCTTCCCTGGCATGAATCCTGGACCATGCCACCGTTTCCGAGTTACGCGTGATGCGGATATCGAGATCAAGGAAGAAGAAGCTCACGATTTGCTCGACGTGATCCAGGAAGAGTTGCGTCGCAGAAGATTCGGCGCGCCAGTTCGTCTGGAAGTCTCGCCCGACATGACTGCAGACATGATCGAGTATCTGACTTCGTCACTCAATCTTGACGCCGATGACGTCTACGTTTTTGATGGACCACTGCACATTCAGGATCTGATGTCGTTCTTTGATTGCGATCGTCCTGACCTGAAAGACGATCCTTTCACGCCATCGGTGCCCGAATGGTATGAGAACTACGACAATATCTTCGACGCGATCAAGGACGGCGATCGTCTGCTTCATCACCCGTACGATTCCTACGAATGTGTAACCGGTTTCATTAATCAGGCAGTCGAGGATCCGGACGTCGTAGCGATCAAGATCTGTCTTTATCGCACTGGTCCGGAGTCACCGATTCCGCCGGCGCTGATCCGCGCTGCCGAGCAGGGAAAACAGGTGACCACGCTGATCGAACTGAAGGCACGTTTCGATGAGGAGCACAACATCGAATGGGCGCGGAAGCTCGACGAAGCCGGCGTGCACGTGGTCTACGGCATTCTTGGTCTGAAAACTCATGGCAAGCTGACGCTTGTGATCCGGCGCGAAGGCGACACGCTAAAACGTTACGTGCACATCGCATCCGGAAACTACAACCCGACGACGTCGTGCACCTACACGGATCTCGGCATGTTTACCGTCAACGACGCGATTGGCCGCGACGCGACTGAGCTTTTCAACTATCTCACCGGGTTTTCTGAGCAAACGGACTATCGAAAGCTGATGGTCGCGCCGGTTGATCTGCGAGAGAAACTCAACGCGCTATTTGATCGAGAGATCGAACATCAGCGCGCCGGTAGACCAGCGCATATTGTCGCCAAGTTTAATCGTCTTGCAGATCTTCAGATCATCGAGAAGCTTTACGAAGTGTCGCGCGCTGGCGTGCAAGTGGAATTGATCGTGCGTGGCATTTGCATGTTGCGACCTGGAATTCCGGGTTTGTCGGAGAACATCACGGTGCGAAGTGTCGTCGGTCGTTTTCTCGAGCACAGCCGTGTGTTCTGGTTCTCGAATGGCGGCGACGATCAGGTGTATATCGGTAGTGCCGACTGGATGTCGCGAAACTTGAGAAACCGTATTGAGGTTGTTGCCCCCGTTACCGAACCGAACGCGAAGCGTTATCTGCGCGATGTTTTGCTCAACACGTATCTGAGCGACAACACTAAGGCTCGTGAGCTACAGCCTGACGGTAGATACGTGGCCGTAGAGGGAGGCTCAGAGGCATTCAACAGTCAGGCGTATTTCATGGATCATCCCGGCATTGATTAGTTAGACAGGATTACAGGATTTGCAGGATTGACATGACGAATCCTGTAAATCCTGTTCATCCTGCAATCCTGTCCCCTTCTCTGCTTCCCTTGTTGGCCCTCGCGTTTAAGTCGTTATTCGCGGAGATTGCTATGAACACCATAAAGAAGCTGCGAGTATTTGTCGTCGTTGCGCTCATACTGACCCTCACTTCAATTGATACTGGTCTCGCCAAATCAAAGAAGAAAAAAGAAGCCTTAACCGGAACACCGGTTCTCTGGCAGCGGCCCGATGACATTTCATCGAGAGATCTGTTTCTCGGGCCGGGCGGCGAAGGGATGCGGCCCGATCTGCGCCGTCTCACTTTTATCAAAGAGGAAAAAGGCGGCTATTCGAAGAAGTATCGCGTGCGCGACGCTTCGGGTCATGAGTGGGTCGCAAAGATCGGCAACGAAGCACAGTCGGAAACTTCAGCAATCCGATTGCTCTGGGGCGTCGGTTATTACACCGAGGTCAACTATCTCGCACCGCGCGTAACGATTCCTGGAAAAGGAACGTTCACAAACGTCAGGTTTGAAGCACGTCCGGACCAGTGGAAGCGCGGGGAGGAATGGAAGTGGAAAAGCAATCCGTTCAGCCGCACTTCCGAGCTGCAAGGTCTCAAGATCATGATGGCGCTAATCAACAACTGGGATCTGAAAGACTCCAACAACGTGATCATCAAGCCTCACGGCAGTAACAAACTGTATTACGTCATCAGCGATCTCGGCGCGACGTTCGGGCACGCAAGCACCACTCCGATCTTCTGGCGAATCACCAGAAGCCGCAACAACCCGGCTAATTATGCGAAGTCAAACTTCTTCGAGAAAGTGAAAGGCGATCGCGTCGTGCTGCACTTCGGAGGCAAGAACCGCGGCATCATGAAAGATCTCACCGTTCAGGATGCGCAGTGGATCGCGAGTTTGCTTTCGCAACTGAGTGACCAGCAGATTCGCGACGCTTTTCGTGCTGCCAACTACAGTCCGGGTCAAATCAACTTGCTTGCAGGCGAGGTGCGTGAACGAACCAACGAACTGCTTAGCCTGACTCCGAGTCCGCGCATCGGCCGAGGCGAATAAACTCTATGGCGAATCAAAGACGAAAAGAAGTTTTCACACTCGTCCTCGTGTTCGCAGGAGTGGTGCTACTGAGCGCGCTGGTTGTCTACTATGTTGGCGGCGGCCGGCGCGCCACTCCGGAAACAGTGAGACAAGGCCCAACTCCCGATGCGGTTTTAGGACAACCCGAGGCTCGCACGTCACCCAGTGTAGGTCTGACTGATTCGAGCGAGAGCTTTGTCGATCGTCTGTTCGGGACGCAACATGCGGAGGGCACTGCCAGTAACGCGACATGGGGCGAGACGATGGGCAGACTCACATTGCGTCTGCTGCTTGCAGCACTACTCGGCGCGGCTCTGGCTTTTCGTCCGCGCAAGCGAATACTCGCGCTCAAACGTAACCCTTACGTGTCGCAAACACAGATCCTGCTGGCGATTGTTGCGGCTGCGTTGATGATCATCGTTGGTGACAATGCGGCACGAGCGTTTGGCATCTTCGCCGCGGTTTCACTCGTGCGATTTCGAACCAACATTCGCGATCCGAAAGAGATCACGGTTCTACTGATCAGTCTTGCATTGGGACTCTCGTCGGGAGTTGGCCGGTGGGATCTGGCACTCGTTCTGGCGATATTCTCGTTGATCGTGCTTTGGCTGCTTGAATGGCGTGAACCTGAGCTCGTGTTCCGATCGATGGAGTTGAAGGTCACCACGACGAACGTCGTATCAACACAGCGAGCTTTGCGGGAAGTGTTCAAGACCCATGGTTTCGACAAGGAACTGCGAGCGGTCGATCGGGAGGCGACGGAGGAATCGCCGGGAAGCATTGTTTATTCAGTCGATGTGAGCCCGACGGTGAGCACCGATGAAATCAGTGCGGATATTCTGGCGATTGACGGGCCGAACGTTCAGGGAATCGAGTGGGATCAGAAGAAGAGCTACTCGTATCTTTATCAATAAAAATAGGTCCTATACGTCATATAGGACCTATTTGCTGCTTTGAACTATGCTGTTACCGGGTGCCTTCTGCGGCGACTGCCTGTGACTTGGGAAACCTCACCGAATAATCCTGCACAAACTTCTTCATGTCGCCATGACCCCAGCGAGTGTAGAAGTCATACTTCTTCATTTCGGAGTAGACCTGGTCGTAGTTCCAGTTGTAGTGATTGAACCTGTAAACAGCGCCCATCACTCCGGTGCGATGTCGTCCGCCGGCACAGTGAACATAAAACTTTCCGGTTGAGGGATCGTCGACGAGCTTCAGGAACTGGTCGATCTTCGCGGTTTCCGGATAATCCTTGTCGCTCATCGGAATGTTTACATACTTCATTCCGAGAGCTTCGACGTTCTGCTTTTCATACGCTGTGGGGTCATCCTGCAAATCAATGACTGTCTTAATACCGAGCGCAGCTAACTGGGAATAGTCGTTTTCTTTGGGTTGACCGCCGCGGAAAAACCGCTCGTCCATCTGGCCAAAATTCTTAATGGTGACTGTTGAAATGTCGGTTTTTTGAGTTTCCTGGCTAAAAGCTGAAATCTGAGAAGCAAGAATAAGTGCGGTTGCGGCGAAGAAAACGGACAAGTAGCTACGTGGTACTTTACCCATGCAAAAACTCCTTTGAAAAAGCTGAAAACCTGAATTTTCGTATGAACCGGAGACTACGATTCATCAACGTAGCTCATGGTTGTATCACATTCTACTACACCGTAGTCCTCGCATTTGCGGCCTGCGGAAGACGCTGCGGTTTCGGCGCGGGACTGGCCGGCGGCACTACTCGCTCGCCCAGCGCTTCCCGAAAAACCTGCCGCATATTATCAACAAAAACAAAGCGAATGTCCTTGAATGGCTCTTTTGGAACCTCGTCCAAATCGCGCCGGTTTTGCTGCGGCAGGATTATTGTAGTCACACGTGCACGCCTCGCGGCAAGCACTTTTTCCTTAACGCCGCCAATCGGCAGGACATTCCCTCGCAAGGTGATTTCGCCAGTCATTGCGACGTCTTTTCGAACGGGCCGAGTAGACAAAGCGGAGACCATTGCGGTTGCGAGCGTGATACCTGCGGACGGGCCGTCCTTGGGAATCGCGCCTTCCGGAATGTGAATATGCAAATCGTAGTTGCTGAAATCCTCTTCGGCGATATCCAACTCTTTAGCGCGCGACTTGGCATATGAGTAAGCTGCCTGCGCAGACTCTCGCATCACGTCTCCGAGCTGTCCGGTCAAAACGAGGTTTCCCTTGCCTTTCATTCGCAGCGCTTCGATGAAGAGCACGTCGCCGCCGACTGCGGTCCATGCAAGGCCTGTCGCCACGCCAACCTGATCCTTCTTCAAAACTTCTTCAGGAATGATCTTCGGCGCGCCGAGAAATTCGTGTACGTTCTTCAGTGAAACTCTGATACCACCTTTATGACCTTCAGCGATCTTGCGCGCGACTTTTCTGCAGATCCGGGAAATCTCCCGTTCGAGTTGTCGCAATCCAGCTTCCTGCGTGTATTGCTGAATGATGGCTGTGAGTGCGGTCTTTGAAACGTGCACATCTTTTGCCGTGATCCCGTTCTCTTCCATCTGTTTCGGAATCAGGTGGCGAATGGCGATCTCGCGTTTCTCTTCTTCGGTGTAGCCTGCAAGACGGATCACTTCCATGCGATCGCGAAGCGCCGGCTGAATCGTGTCGAGTATGTTCGCCGTCGTCATAAAGATCACATTCGAGAGATCGAACGTGACGCCGAGATAGTTGTCGCGGAATGAATTGTTCTGTTCCGGATCGAGAACTTCGAGTAGAGCTGACGACGGGTCGCCGCGAAAGTCTGCGCCGACTTTGTCGATCTCGTCGAGCATGATCAGAGGATTATTTGTGCCTGCCTGTTGTATGGCTTGAACAATCCTGCCCGGCATTGCGCCGACGTAAGTTCTACGATGGCCGCGAATCTCCGCTTCATCGTGAACGCCACCCAGTGAAAGCCGCACAAACTTGCGATCGAGAGCGCGTGCGATTGAACGTCCGAGCGAAGTTTTACCGACTCCCGGCGGGCCGACGAGACAAAGAATCGGACCCTTGGGTTTCTCTTTCAGCTTCCGCACGGCGAGTGCTTCAATGATGCGATCCTTAACTTTATCGAGACCGTAGTGGTCTTCGTTGAGAACTTTCTCCGCTTTTTGTAGATCGAGATTGTCGACGGACGATCGGGACCAGGGCAGATCGGTCATGATCTCCATCCAGTTGCGGAGCGTCGCTGTTTCGGCAGCGTCCGGATGCATGCGCTCGAGTTTCTTGAGTTGCCGAAGCGACTCTTCCTCAGCAGGCTTTGGCATTTTCGCGGCCTCGATCTTTTCGCGAAACTGCGCGATCTCCTCTGCGAGTTCGTTGCCTTCTCCGAGCTCACTCTGAATCGCCTTGAGTTGTTGGCGCAGGTAAAACTCTCTTTGCGAACGATCGATATCTGCGCGTGCCTGCGTATTGATTTCCTGTTGGACTGTGAGGACTTCTATCTCTTTATTTAACAGGTCATTGACTCGTCGCAGACGCGCGGTGGTGTCAGCGATGTCGAGCACTGACTGTGCGTCTTCAACTTTCAACTCGAGGTTCGAGGCTGATAAATCTGCGAGCCGTCCGGCGTCGTCGAGATTCGCGATTATGGCCATCACTTCGGGCGAAATATTCTTCCCGAGGTTGATTGCTTTTTCCATCGACGCGCGCACATTGCGCACCAACGCCTCGACTTCGAGGGAACGTTCCGGCGGAAGTACTTCCTGCATCACGCTCACACGCGAGCGCAGATATTCACCACTTGTATCCACCGTTTCAATCTGAGCACGCGCGAGGCCCTGGACCAGAATGCGTATGCGACCATCAGGCAACTTGAGCATCCGCATGATGACGGCAGCAGTGCCGACGGTATATAGATCGTCTGCCGTCGGTT
The DNA here is from genome assembly GCA_035606195.1 of Pyrinomonadaceae bacterium. Taxonomy (GTDB): domain Bacteria; phylum Acidobacteriota; class Blastocatellia; order Pyrinomonadales; family Pyrinomonadaceae; genus PSRF01. The sequence continues at coordinate 19,505 of DATNFX010000110.1, read as the reverse complement.
CCTCTTTATCCAGGTCTTTCTGGGACGCAAGCAGAATCATGCGATTCTCTGCCAGCGCCTCGTCCACTGCCCGGATCGACTTCTCACGTGAGACAAATAGCGGAACGATCATGAACGGATAGATCACGATGTCGCGCAAGGGCAGCACCGGCAGTTCACTCGGGATCTGCAGTTGTTGATCGTTGTCAGTTGTGGTTTCGATTGCTTCGGTAAACTCTGGTTCTTTTGCGATTGCCATGGATGTAACCTTTTTTATGATTGCCAATTGCCGATTGCCAATTGCCAATTTTGTTCAGATAAATTGGCAATTGGAAATTGGCAATCGGCAATTATCTATGTGTTTGCGTCCTTAACTTCTATCAGGACCTCCTCTCCCCTGCGATCCTCAATCTTTGGAAGATAGATGTGCAGTACTCCGTTGCTAAGCTCAGCCGACGCATCGCGAATACTGAACGTCCAGCGCAACGGCACGATGCGCCCAAACTTTCCGAAACTGCGTTCTGAACAGTGGTAGGAAATGATGCGACGGCGGTTGGGGCGTCGTTTCTTTTCACCCCAGATTCTGAGCTTGGTATTGGAGATTCCGATCTTGATCTGGTCCGCGGTTACTCCGGGAAGTTCCACACGCATGCAGATCCCCTTCTCCGTTTCACAGAGGTCGACTGGCGGCGCCCACGTACCGGAGACCAGGGGATTCTCGGCTTCCGTCGCTTCCTGCAAAGCTGCGTAAAGGCGTCCGACGCGATCGCGAAGGCGCTGGACCTCGAGCCGTTCTAATCCAGTCGCGCGAATGGGTTTGATCATTGCTAATTCCCCGGTTCGAAGTAATGCGTTCTATCTGTTGGCTCGTTGTTTCACAACCAAGTGCTTCAGTTCGGTCATGAATTCCGAGACGTCTTCAAACTCCAGATATACGGAGGCGAAACGAACATATGCGACTTTATCGAGTTCTTTCAACCGTCGCATGATCATCTCTCCGATCTTGCTGGTCGGGCGTTCACGTTCGGGGGATTCCTGTACATACTTCTCGATCGCATTGACGATACTGTCAAGCTTTGTCGAAGGGACTGGGCGTTTCTCACAGGCGCGCAGCAAACCCGCCATGACTTTGTTGCGATCGAAAGTTTCCCTGCGACCGTCTTTCTTGACGACCATGTACGGTATCTCATCGATGCGTTCGTAGGACGTAAACCTTCGCTCGCAGCGAAGGCATTCACGGCGGCGGCGAATCGCGTCGCCTTCACGCGACTCGCGTGAGTCGACCACTTTGTCCTCGAGATATGCACAGAATGGACACTTCATCTTTAGTTGAATCCTTTCGCGGAATTCACTGCTCCTGTACCTGTTCTGGTGAAATCATCGTGCGCAATTTCGCGACGCTGAGGTCGCCCCGGATCACGTAAAAAACGGCAAACAAAACTGCCGGACCAAAATCGACGAGGTGCATCACAATCGACAAAGCCGCAGCCGTCTCCTTGTGCACGCCGAGAAACAACAGTCCAGCTGCAGTGGCAGCGTGGAATGCGCCGGCAGCACCGCCAGGCGTCGGGACTAAAGATCCGACCAGTGCCCAGCCAAGCACGAAGATCGTTTCAGGAAATCCGACCGGGAGATGAAAGGCCCTCATCACGAGTAGATTCGCCGCGGCGATGGCAAACCAGGTCAACGCCGTCCAGCCAACGACCTCGAACAGCTCCGTCAAGTTAACGAGCACGCGCAGCGCCTGCGCCAACTGTTCGAGAATGCCAAGAACGAGCTTCACGAGTCGCTGCGGAATAAAACGCAAACGAGCGAAGAGGCCCTCGATCAGTCCGATAAACAGCGCCGATTTCGTTCTGAACCACGCGAGAAATGCAATGCCAACAATGGTGGCGCCAAACAACACCCAGCCTGCGGTTCGCACGCGGTCAAAAGAGAGATCGAGAGATAGAGGCGGCTTAAACCAGATCAGGTTGATGCCGAACATCAGGGCTACAGCCGCCATATCGCAAATGCGTTCAACGACGATGGTGACGAGCGAAGCGCTTGGTCTGATGCGTGGGTCGCGCATCGAGAGTGCGACCGGACGCACAACCTCTCCCGCCCGGCCAATCAGAAATACCGCCGCGAAGCCAATAGAAGTGGCTGCAAAGAGGTCGGCAAAACGGGCTGGCGTCAGTGGTTTCAGCAACGTTCCCCATCGAAAAGCCCGGAAAAAGTAGACTGACGAGATACATACGACAGCCGCCGCGAGGAGATAAGGATCAGCGTCGCTCACCCTGCCACGTACTTCAGCCCAGTCCAGATTTCGTCCAAACCACCAGAGCAGTGCTGAGGCAAGCAGACAAAGAACGCCGAATTCTATGTATTTACGATAGCTGCTCAGATTTCAGTCCAAACCACAAGATATTGTGCCGGCCGCAAAGCCTACTACATGCCACGAAGAAGCACAAACATTCAGTAGCCACGAAAAGGCACAAAAAGAGGAAAGCAAAACGTTTATGTGCTTCTTGTGCCTTTTTGTGGCTAGTCTTTTGTGGCAAACTTTGCTGAACTTTAGTCTGGTGCCTGTCGTAAACCAGCCCGGAACAAGGGTTGGCCGCCTTTGACGATATCCGACCAACAGGTACCCGGAGAAGATACGGTGGGAGCTGTTAAGGCTTTGGCAGTTAGCGAAGGAGCCGAATTGGTTCGCAGGTGTCGCGCAGGCGACGGCGCGGCTTGGGAAGAGATTGTGCAGACCTATTCCCGCCGCATCTACAACCTCGCTTACCGCTTTACCTCACGCTCCGATACGGCCGAAGATTTAACGCAGGAAGTTTTCGTTAGGGTTTACCGTTCTTTGGATCAGTACGACCCCAAGCAGGGTGATTTACAAAACTGGCTGATGAGGCTTGCGCGCAATCTCATCATCGACGATTACCGCAAGCGCCAGCGCACGCCGCACGATAACCTCGCGGACGATCTCGCCGATCACAGTTACCATCTGCACACGCGGACGAACTCAGTCCAGAAGGAAATGGAACGGCGCGAACTCGGCGCTCAGGTGCAGGCCGGCATAGACAAGTTATCACCCGATTTACGAACGTGCGTGATATTGAGGGACATTGAAGAGTTGAGTTACCAGGAGATTGTGGATCTGTTGAAGATCCCGGAAGGAACGGTCAAGTCGAGAATCAATCGCGGACGAATTGAACTCGCGAAGATTCTACGCAGGATGAAAGTTGTTGCGATGAGTGAGGCATAGAACCAGCGGGGCTCATTCAAAGCTTGGCAGGGGGCGAGTGAGCCGGAACAATAAGCGGCGGGAAGCGAATAATAACGATGCTTTGTGTGGATTTCGAAAACCTTTTGACCGACTACCTTGAGGGCGTAGTTGGTCCTGAAACTAATCGGCTCATGGGTGAGCACGCGATGAAGTGCCCCGTGTGCCATGAGACTCTGTCGGCGGTTCGCAGTGCAATTGAGACTTGCCATATGGCGACGGTGCCTGCGCCTTCGAGAGAACTTGAAGCTCGTATTCTGGAGAAGACAATTCCTCAGACCGCGATGAAGTGCGACGAGTTTGAGGAATGTCTTACGGATTACCTTGACGGTTTCCTACCGGCGCATCTCTACCATCGCTGGGAACGTCATGCGGCACTCTGTGATCGTTGCACTGAACTTCCCGGTGAGGTCGTGCGATCGATCGGCGCGTGCTACACATACATTTCCGAAGAGAAGCCTGTCCCCCAGGGATTGAACGAACGAATCCTGCAAGCGACTTTGGGAACAGTGACGCCACACGAAGTGAAAGCTCCGTGGAGAGCGCGCATCGCTTCTCGATTCCGCTCGTTGGTAGACCCGATCATGTCACCGCAACTCGCTACTGTGGCAACAATGCTGTTGGTGGCGATTCTGGTGCTAACCAATACTGTTTCGGCAGATGGCTCGATCGGTGGTGTTTACGATGCGGGTTTGCAATTAGCTGAGCGCACCGCACAGTCGCGATCGATCACTGACTATCCATTGGAGATTACGGACGAGAAGGAACAAAAACCCCCGGCGCCTCCTGCACAAAAACAGGGAGCGGATCAGCAAAAGGATTCTTCCGGCCACAAACCGGAAAGCAATGGTCATAACAATCGGTGAGGAGTGTTTTTAAGCAATGATGTACTGTAGCTACCATGCTAAGAATCCGGCGGTGGTTCAGTGCAATCAGTGTGCGCGCTGGTTGTGTCCTGCCTGCGATCATCGTGTAAGAGGGTTTCCGTTTTGTCAGGATTGTATTGTTGCCGGAGTTGAGTTACTGCGGCATCAATCCACTAGTCCGACGCAGATCCTTAGAAGAAAGAGCTCACCGTTCGTAGCAACATTGCTCTCGTTCGTTCCCGGACTTGGCGCTGCTTATAACGGACAAACGTCCAAAGCCATCGTGCACTTCGCGGTCTTCGCCAGCTTCTTTCAAATGGCGGTCGTCACGCAGGGCATGCACTTCTTCGTTCTCGGCGTTATCGGTACATGGCTCTTTTCGGCTGTCGATGCTTGCCGGACAGCACAGTTGATGAGGGCGGGCTTGAGTCCTGACGCAGAAGATGACGTGATTGCCCGCCGTCTCTACGGAAATCCATTTGCATGGGGAACGACACTGATTATTATTGGCACGCTCTTCCTGCTGCACACGTTGCTGCGGGTGACTTTGCCCATCAAGGAATTGTTGCCGGTCGCCCTCGTGGCGCTGGGGGCTTACATGTTGTTCGATTACATCCGTCGCGGCAGAGCATCGGATCGGATTGTGCGGTTCGATTCGAGACGACCGCCGCCGTCGGTTGTTGCCAATTCCAAACCGGTTGACGCGGCTAACTTCCGGACCGGCGAGACTACGCAGTTCGCTCGTCGTGATGTGACTCCGCTTCCGTTTGAACGAAGATCGTAATTCATATTAGTTACGGGGTTGAAATTATGTGTTGTGGTGCTCTTAAAGCTGCTGGCGGACTCGGAGCAATCGTTGCTTTGATCCTCGTTGTCATCGCTCTGCTGAAACAACTGATCCTGCTCGTCGGCTTCCTTATCACGGCGATCAAGGTTGCCGTCGTTGTGGTCTTTGTTGCGGTGCTCGCGTTGATTGCGTTGGCAATCTATCGTGATTGGTGCCGGAGAAAGCGCGAGGGCGTCTAGAGTTTTAATGGGTCCTATATTACCTATAGGACCTATTCTGTTTTAAATACACCTTCCTTATATTTCTCCCACAAAGTTGCAACAATTTGGCGGCCGTGATAGGGTTCGGGCCTTGCAGAACCGGCCGGATGGATTTCACCTCGGAGGGACCTTGAGGTTTTCAATCCACCCGCTGCAATTCTAAAGTAGGTAAACAAAGACAACTTTCCCCGTTACGCGCAAATCGCTTTTGGCGAGTTGTGCCTTTCGGTTGTTGCGTCTCCGACTTTCTGCGCAGCAACAGGAGCACATAAAAAAATGGCCAAAGAAGACCGTTTCTATGCCTTTATCATTGCCCATACTTCCCGTTCACGAGCCCGAGTCCAGAGAATCCGCGTCGAAAAGAAGTCAGTCACCATCTTCTGCGCCATGCTGGCGCTGCTCGGCGTAGGACTTTTATATGGACTGTACGGCCTCACCCAGCAGGCGTCACACCTGCGGACCAAATTCGAAAATGAGCGTTTACGTGCGGAAAACGAACGCCAGCGGCAGGAACTCGAAAAACTAAATAACCGCGTCGAGAAGGTTGAAGACACGTCGCGCAAACTAGCCGAGAAATCCGGTGTCGTAGAAAACAATGCTACATTGCCCGGTACGGGTGGCCCTGCCATGCCAATGGACGAGCTGGGGATCGCAGCTCTCACTGCCAAGACAAATCGCCTCGAGGAGGATTTGCGCGCTTACGAGGGCATTCTGAGGGAGCGCGGCTATACTCCAACCGCCTGGCCAGTGGACGGGACGCTGGAAGGCGGATTTGGAGGGCGGAGAAACCCATTCGGTGGTTCGGGCTATGAGTTCCACTCCGGGCAGGACATTGAAGCGGCCTGGGGTGCCCCTGTTGTCGCCGGCGCCAGCGGTCGTGTTTCGTTTGTCGGCTGGCAAAACGGCTACGGACAGCTCGTGATCGTGGACCACGGCGGCGGTCTAACCACCCGCTACGGTCACCTTTCGCACATCGACGTCGAGCTCAATCAAACCGTGTCATGGGCGCAATTATTGGGGAAAGTGGGCTCAACCGGACGTTCCACGGGGCCACACCTGCATTACGAAGTCCGGATCAACGATGAGGCGGTAAACCCGCTACCCTACTTGCTGTTGAGCACGAAGGTTGTGGTGAATTCCGGCACGAATTGAGTTGAAATAAAACAGGGTGTGATAGCTAACCTGAGGTATAGCCTTAACTTAGCAGAGGCGTCGTAAAACTTTCTTGCTTGACAGGTTTAACAAAGTCGCCTAATATGCGCCGTCGTTTCAATGCAGGGACGGCAAGATCCAGAGCCCAGCATTCCCGAACCACAAGCTGTACGTCAATGAGTTTCGTTAGTTTGCCCCCGGAAGTATGTGCATGTTGAATTAGCGCTCCCCGCGCTGTTCATCATGCATTTTTTGTTGGTTGTGTGTTTCCGTCTAGCGCCAGTTCAAGGTGCGACCCGGCTCACAAGCATTAACCTTGATACGTTGCCCCCAATATGGCTTCGTGTCCGTTTTACCGAATCGTTAGGAGGATTCGTTGTTATGTCTAGAATAACCGGTAAGGTCAAGTGGTTTAACAACTCGAAGGGTTACGGTTTTATCGAGCAACCAGGCTCTTCGGACATCTTTGTTCACTATAGCGCCATTCAAGGCGACGGCTTCAAGACTCTCGAAGAGGGTCAGGAAGTTGAGTTTGAGGTAACCCAGGGCCCAAAGGGACCTCAGGCCGAAAAAGTTACAAAGATGTAGTGTCTCCCCGGCTTGCTTCCGCAAAGCCACTGACTTGCTTCCGGTCACGGGTCCGGTAAGCTCACATAAAGAAAGGCGACCATGACGGTCGCCTTTTCTTTTATCTCGTTAATCTTGTAAATCCTGTCAACTATTCGGCCCCGCCTTGAAACTGACATGGCCATTTTCGACGGCCACTGAAAACCTGACCTGCTTGCAGCCGAGCTTTTCCTTAAGCCCATCTGCTTTTGAAGCAATCAACCGATGAAACTTCGGGAACGAGAGATCTTCCGCCTCGCCACAAAGTCGCTTTGCCTCCATCAATGACTCGAAAAGATTCTTGACGACTTCCACTTCCCGGTGAGCATCGGCACAAACAAACGAAACCGGCTCCACTTTGGGTGCGGTTGCTTCTTTATGGACACTTGCGCGATGCGCGGAAACGGCGTCACGACCTTCTTCACGGCCCTGTATGGTGCGGCGCCAGAGTTCTCGAAACGAGTTATAGCGTGCCGCAAGCGAGTTGTATCGATACCTCTGTGCGAATGTTAAGCTGCGATCGTCTCCGAGTCGCTTGAGAAGCGTCTCGACCCGTCCTTTGGTGTCGTAGGGCGGCCGCTTTGAGCCACCGTTGAAGAAGATGTCAAACTCGACTCGCAGCCGTCGGATGTCTTCTTCGAGTCGTGTCAGCTGTTCGTCTGGCGTTGGTTGATTCTCGCCCGTAGAGTACTTGTTCTTGGCTTGTACCTGTCGTTTTGATCTAAGCAGTTTGTTTTCGCGTAATCCCATGAATCTCCTGGGCGAGGAATGAAGTAGGGCGGGTTTGCGTCGTTGATTGGACGCGACTCAAGCAGTCTAGGAGGTTCGAAAGCGATGTGTCAATAGACAGCATTTTTCAATAATGCTTTGATTTAACTCGGAACGTACTGTAGGGGCGGCCCTCCGTGGCCGCCCGTGGTTTGTGTAGGGATTCAAGAAGCAAAGGCCTTGATTTGGTGAACACCAATCAAAACCACGGGCGGCCACGGAGAGCCGCCCCTACAGCGCGTTCCGAGTAGCCAAGACCAAATTAGGGCACCAGTGATTTTTCGGGATTTATGAGGATTGTGGTAGCCTCGCGTCTCTGAACCATATGCAGGAGCAGGAAAAAAACAAACGGGCCAGTCTCCGTGACGTGCCGTCCATTGATGCGTTGTTGCGCACCGACGCTGGGCGTGAGCTTAGGGATTTGGTGGGACTTAGAAGACTAACGGGCATCGCCCGTGCAGTTGCGGCTGAGATCCGTGCCCTGGTCCGTAATCAGGAATTCATCACCGAAAACGGAAACTATCAGGAAGCGCTGCTCGCGGAAGCCGTCAGGCGAATGGAAGCGAGTGTACGTCGCGAAGGTCAATCCGGTATTCAAGCCGTTATAAATGCAACCGGGGTTGTGCTCCATACAAACCTTGGTCGGGCGCCTTTGTCAGAGGCAGCACGCACTGCGATGGACGAAGCCGCTCGTTATTGTTCCGTCGAATACGATCTCGAGAGTGGAGGCCGCGGGGGAAGAGCAGCACGAGTAGAGTCGCTCCTGAAAGATCTAACTGGATCGGAGGACGCTCTTGTAGTTAACAATTGTGCCGCCGCTGCACTGTTGATTTTGACTGTGCTCGCCGGCGACGGAGACACGATCGTTTCCCGTGGTGAGCTCGTTGAGATCGGCGGTGACTTTCGTGTGCCGGACGTGATGGCTAGCTCCGGCACGCGCATGATCGAAGTCGGGACCACAAATCGCACTCATCTCCACGACTACCAGCACGCGATCACTCCCAACACGCGATTGATCATGCGTGTTCATCCGTCGAATTACAGGATTGTCGGGTTTGCGAGTTCGCCCCAGCGCTCAGAACTCGTGACGCTTGCACACGATGCAGGGTTGTTACTCTACGAAGATGCCGGCTCCGGACAGTTGGAGGATTTGCGAAAATACGGCGTGATTGATGAGCCCGTCGTGCGCGAGATTATCGAGGCTGGAGTTGATGTCACATCATTCAGCGGCGACAAGCTACTCGGGTCGGTTCAGGCGGGACTGATCGTAGGCACGCAAGCGATCTTTTCACGTCTGCGGAAGCATCCACTCTACCGTGCTCTACGAAGCGACAAGATACGGCTTGCGGCACTGGAAGCGACGCTCGTTTTCCATCAGAAAGGCATCGCCCACGCGGAAGTACCAGTGATTCAAATGCTGTCGCTTACGACTGAAGAGCTTCGTCAGCGGGCGCAAAGCATCGTCGACGGTTTAACCGCGAGCGCCGCGCAGTTCGAGATATTAGAAGAAGAATCAGCGCTTGGCGGCGGCGCAGGACCCACCTCGAGCTTCCCTACCACCGTCATCGCAATTAGTCATAGCGAAAGGTCGGCCCAGGACATCGAGCATCAGCTCCGCACCTCCATGCCTCCTATTATCGGCCGGATCTCCGAAGGAAAGGTGCTTCTCGATCTCCGCACCGTGTTCGAGGATCAACTCCCCGACCTTCTTGGCACCCTTAAAAATCTATAGGTCTTATGCGACCTATTTTTCTGGATTAACAATGCTTGTCATTGTATAATCCGCGTGGCTTTGAATCCCATCCGGGCCATCGCTCCACTGGCTTTTACCTCCACCTTGATTCGCATAAAAGCATTTACTTCTTACATTTCTGCGTCCGTGATCGGCATCGGCGCGGGTCTGGCGGTCTATGCGACTCAGACCGCGGGCGTTCTGCCCAACCTTGCAACATTCTTCCCCACCACTTCACCCACAGACCTCAAGACCCTGGACGACTCGATCATCGCCGCGTGCCTCGTAGTATTCGCACTCGCCCTCAGTTTGACGCTGAATCGCTTTGGCTTTCGTCGTTGCTGGCGCTGGATGCTCGTCAGCATAGTCACGGTATGCGGCGTAGGAATCGTCGGTTTCATCGTACTCAACGTCGACCTGCTGCCAATCCCTCTTATACTCAGCGGTGGTCTCTCGTTACTGCTAGCACAGATTAACCGGCTCTGGTCCCTCGACCGCCAGCTAGCTCGTGCACTCTTTCACACTTCTCCAGGAACGAACGGTTCGATCAGCGCAAACACGAGACTGATGAGCGGACTGAAGCTGCTGAACACAGTCCTGCCACTCAGTGAAGCAGTAGTTTTTCGTTACGACGAAGTCGATTCGCTTCAACCTGTCGCACGCTTCAAGGGGGCTGCGCCCAACGCGCAGGACCCACGGCGGAACTCCGTCTGGCGTGAAGGCATCGATCTCTGCCAACGTGCGGCCGCGTCGGGAACGTTAGTGAGTGACACAAGCGATAAAAATTCATCAAGCGTTGCCGTGCCTCTGCTTCACGAAAACGAAACTGCCGGCGTCCTACTCATTCGACTCACTTCGGAATTCTCGGCTGACGATGCACCGCTGCTTGCGGCCGTGGGTTCTCAGTTCGCTCGCAATCTCGAGCGCGAGAGCTTCTCTCAAAACCAGGCAGGATCGCAGTCGCTCAGTTACTTCTCACAAAGCGGCAGCAGGAGAAAGATCGATGCACTAAATGTGCTGAAAGCCGTTACCGTCGAACAACGATGTGAAGCCAGCACTCTCATGCACATCGATGACGGCATCGCCATCGCATATCTCGATGGCACACTCGCACTCGTCAATCGAACACTCCTCGGTTTCGCAGGTCTAGATTCCGACCGGGTCTCCACGATGGACGTCTTCGACTTGCTCAACAAATTCCGGACGGACGTTTTCGACGAACCTGCGATCGCCGTGAGAAGAGTGCTGCAAACCGGCGACGAGTACGAAGGTGAGCTTAACTTCGAACCGAAGAACCAGATTCTCAACCTGAGGATCTCATTGCTTCGTGAACGACAACCCTCTACGACAAACGTGCCTGTCGGCATCGCGCTTTACGTTAAAGATGTGACGGCGACGAAAGAATACGAGAAGTTAAAGAGCGACATGATCTCGTTGATGTCGCACGAGCTTCGCACGCCGCTCACGAGTATCAACGGCTTTGCAGAGCTGTTGACTGCAGATGAAACCATTCCACCACAAGCGCGCGAGTTCGTCTCGATCATCGCCAACGAATCACAACGAATGTCGCGGATGATCAATACATTTCTTTCCGTGACGCAGTTGCAACGTAAAGACAAACAGGAAGTGCTGAAGATTCCGCTGCGTCTGGATGAGGTCGTGCGCGAAACCATCACCTCGCTACAACCCGTAGCTAAGAGGAAGCGCATTCGTCTCGTCGAGCAACCTGCACATCGAATTCCTCCCGTCGCCGCAGACAAGAGCTTGATCACGCAAGCAGTGAAAAATCTTGTCAACAACGCGATCAAGTACAGTCCAGAACGAACTACAGTAACGGTTTCAACAGCGCTCGAAGCTGAAGCAGTGCGAGTGTGCGTTGAAGATCGTGGTTTCGGTATTCCTGCTGAAGCGAAGGAACGCGTCTGGGACAAGTTCTATCGCGTCGTTCGCGAAGGACAGGGGAAGGACGAAGAATCAACGGGACTTGGCTTGTCGTTTGTGCGTGAAGTTGTCGAGCAACACGGTGGCCGAGTTGATCTCGACTCAGAAGAAGGGCGTGGTTCGAAGTTCAGTTTTACACTGCCGCGACTTTAATCCACAGATTACACGGATTATGGCTTGTTAATTGTACCGCGGCAGGTTTTTGCGCCGCAGATGCAACGCTTGTCGTCCGAATGCAGTGTCGATTCGTAATCGATTGTGATCTCTTCGCCCGCTTCGATGTCGCGTAACGCGATGAAGAGGATGTGGTCGTAGAGGATCTGCATGAAGGCGTTCGGCATACAGGAGTGATTGATGTAGTGCGTGCCGTTGCCGCCGCGACTGCCATCCAGACTCCAGCGATGATTAACCTCACAAATCCGCAGCATCTTTCGATGTGCACGACGACGTGCTTCGCCGTTTGTGATCTTCTCGCCGGTGTATTCCGCGATCTTATGTCTCTTCTTGAAAGGTATGGTGGCGAAGCAGCCTCTGCCGTGTATGAGCGAAGGCTTGATTGCTAGTCCGTGGGCCAGCTTCATGTCTCGTTACTTGAGTTTGAAGGTGCGTGCTATCAGGTCTGTTTGATTGCGAATACGCGCGAGCTTGTCGCGTAATCCGGTAAAGCGCAGCGCGTAAATCGTGCGGTTATCAGCCTGCAGGTAGTACGTGCGTCCCAACATCGGCTTACCGGTTCTGACGAACTCATACGACATTGTGACGCCGTCGAGTCTGCCGTTGAAAGCTTCCTGCTTGCCGTCTACAAATCCGGGCAGGAACCGCAGTTTTAGATCCTGATCGCGACGCGCGAGTTCTGCGGGAGTTGTGCCGGCATCGACCACTTCTTTGCGAATTGTCAGGTAACCATCAAGCCGGTCACCGTAAACAAACTCCGGGTGTTCGTGAGCTGCATCCGGTTCAAGGATCGTACGCCACGCCGGTGATGGAATTTCGAAAGTGTATTCGACGTTGTCGTGTGTGTAGGTTTGCTGTGCCAGGACGGCCGGGGCCGCCAGTGCAATCAAAACCAGGACGAAAGCTAAAATCCGTCGCATTCACTCCTCCAAAGCCTGTCAGATGCCAGTGGTAAGTGTGGTCGTTGCTTTAATAGGTCGTATAGGACATATAGGACTTATAGTTGCAGTTGGGAAATTACGGCCTTCTGAATCCCAATCAACTCCTGAATTCCGAGTTCTCCGAGCGCCACGAGTTCATCCATCTGATCGCGGCTGAAAGGCTCGCGTTCGGCGGTGCCCTGAAGCTCGATGAACCGGCCATCACCAGTGCAGACTATATTCATGTCCACTTCGGCGCGCGAGTCTTCGTCATACTTGAGGTCCAGTAGCGGCGTGCCTCCAACGATGCCCACGCTCACCGCCGCCACCTGGTCCGTTGTGAACGACCGCGAGATCTTTCCGATTTTCAGCAACTGGTGATTCGCGAGAGCTAAGGCGACGAACGCGCCCGTAATCGCAGCGGTGCGTGTACCGCCATCAGCTTGCAGGACGTCACAATCGATCGTGATGGTACGTTCGCCTAGCACTTTCATGTCTGCGATTGCGCGCAAACTTCTACCGATCAGTCGCTGGATCTCGTGCGTGCGGCCGGAAGGACCCCCCCGACCGATTTCGCGCCCGGTACGAGTTTGCGTTGCCCGCGGCAACATTGCGTACTCGGCAGTCAACCATCCCTGACCGGAATTTCTCAAAAAGGGCGGCACTCGATCCTCGAGCGAGGCGGCGCAGACTACGCGAGTGTTCCCCATCTCGATCAGGACCGAGCCTTCGGCGTATGGCAAAAAGCCCGGCGTGATTTTTGCCGGACGTAATTCATCTGCAGCGCGTCCGTCAGTGCGTACGAAGCTCATCGTGTCCCCAAATCTCTACGGCCTCCAGAATGGAAGGAGCCGACCCTAAAAATCTCTCGGCTACTTTAGCAAATCTTTCGGCTGCGTCCGTCACATAAAAATGGTCTAGATCATCACAGAGTTCGCGTTCCTGGTAAAGACCGAGTGCGTCTTCGTGAGTTAGGTCCGAACTATCGAGGAGTGATTCGACGTCGCGTGCCGTCGCCGCGCCTGAATCGATTAGATCGACTCCCCTGCCGATTGTTTCGCTAATCACTTCGCGCAGGATTGGATAGTGCGTACAACCCAGCACGAGAGCACCGAGTGTTTGTCCATTGAACTCGCTTAGGTAGTCACGGGCGACTGTGCGCGCCACATCTGAGTCGGCCCAGCCTTCCTCTGCGAGCGGGACAAAGAGTGGGCATGCGCGCTCGATAACCTGACCTGTTGCGCCCATTGCAGCGATCGCTTTCGCGTATGCGTGACTCTGAACTGTCGCTTCCGTGGCGATGACACCGATGTTCGCACCGTTTGCGATTTCGACTGCGGTTCGCGAGCCGGGTTCGATTACGCCGATGACTGGAACTTTAATGGCTTTGCGAATCGCGGGCAGTGCGAGAGCAGAAGCGGTGTTACAGGCGACAACGAGTAGTTTGATTCCGTGCGCTTCGAGAAATCTGGAATTCTCGACGGCGTAACGTTCGACGGTAGCGAGGGATTTTGTGCCGTAGGGAACGCGCGCGGTGTCGCCGAGGTAGACGAAGCGTTCGTTTGGCAGACGTTCGTGCAGTGCTTTGTAGACTGTCAGTCCACCAACGCCGCTATCGAAGATTCCGATGGGAAGATTGCGGTCCAAGTGCGCGCCGGCCTATTCGAAGATCTCGGAGACTTTCACTCGAAAGCCGGGAACGGTGTCGTCGGTGAGTTCGTCGGTTTCGTGAAAAGTTCTTCTGTCACCTGGCGACGAGACTACTTCAACGGTTCGACGTCGAGGATTCACGAGCCACACCGATCGTGCGCCCGCCTCTAAATACAGGACTAGTTTGCGCTCGATATAGCTTTTTCTATCGCCGGGAGATAACACCTCTATGGCAAGATCCGGTGGACCGTCGTAATACTGCTCCTCCGACTGGTTGACACGTTGCGCTGAAAGGAACGACATGTCAGGACCCAAAACGGTATCTGGACCGCGTTCCAAGTGGTACCCCGATTCACTGTAAACCACGCCAAGCCGGTTAGCTTTGACGTATAGTCCCAAGATAACCGCAAGGTTGGTGACAATCCGCCCGTGCAAAGGCTTTGGAGGAGTCATGGTGAGGAGTTCTCCTTTGATTAGTTCGTGACGATTCGGCTCGTCATCGATGTTCATAAATTCTTCTACCGTCATTAAGTGAGTTTGAGTTGTAGTGCTCATAACGTTCTCTGGGTCTTTCCGGGAGTGAGGGCTCCCGCAGTATTTTATGGTGGAGGCGCCGAGAATTGAACTCGGATCCAAAAACCAACGCCGAAGGACTCTACATGCTTATTCGCTTCTCTTTCTTGCCAGGCGAACCTGGCAAAAATTCGCTCAATGCCGAGTCAGTGAAGCGACAAGACCTCGACACGAGCTAGCCCGACTTTGATCTCGCCCACTGTCACGGACCGAAACAGCGGGCCAGCTCATCTAAGTGACATCTCACTCCGCGCGCATGAGCAACTTGCGGCGAGACGCTCGGTGCTTAATTAGGCAGCGAGAGCCAATTCATTGTTATTGGCAGTTGTGTTTCCCTACGCGTTTTAACGAGCTGCATAAGGTAGCCCGGCATGCATCGCGACGATCGTTCAGGTTCCTGTCGAAGCCTGTCGCCCCCATTTTACGAGCAAGTCATTATAGACTAGCCACTAAGAAGCACAAAAAGCACAAGATGAGCCTTTCGCTGTACCGAATGCTTTTGTGCTTTTTAGGCCGTTTTGCGGCATAATCTCAACTTCTGTGGGTACCCACGTTGCCCATCTCCTCCGGATCAAGGCAACTTGTTTTGGGAGAAATCTAACTGATGGCTTCAAATTATTCGAAATACTCGCCAACCGCGATAATCAATACACCTCCTGAACAACGTAGACACCTGCTGGCACGACTTTGGTTACCGACTGTCCTGCTGTTGTCACTCGCCGCAGGCGGACTGACCGGCATCATCGCCGCCTACGAGCTGAACTACTCGCGCGCAGCAAACGAAGTCGCCGCCCTCGCGACCTACCGTCCGAGCGTCGTCACTCGTGTCTACGCTGACGATGGCGAAACGGTTATCGGTGAATTCGCGCTGGAGAAACGAATCCCACTCAAATACGAAGAGATTCCTCCAGTCCTCAGAAACGCAATTCTGGCCGTCGAAGATGTGAGGTTCTACGATCACATCGGTATCGATCCGATCCGCATCATGGGCGCTGCATGGAAGAATCTCACGACGGACCGGGTCGAAGGCGGATCAACCCTCACGCAACAGCTAACCAAGAACCTGTTTCTTTCAAAAGAACAAACCTATACGCGCAAAGTAAACGAGTGGATCCTGGCACTTCAGATCGAACGGTATTACACGAAGAACCAGATCATGGAGTTGTACACGAACCACATGTTTCTTGGCGCAAACGCGTATGGCATGGAAGCGGGCGCCGAGACTTATTTCGGAAAACCGGCAAAGGACCTGACACTTGGAGAGGCAGCGTTGCTCGCCGGAATCCCCAAAGCTCCCAGCGATTACTCGCCCACCTCAAATCCGGCCAAAGCAAAAGAACGACGCGATCTCGTGCTCGATCTGATGGCTAAAAACGGATTCGCGACGCAGGCCGACGTTGATGCCGCCAAAGCGAAACCGATTCAACTTGCCGACACTGCTTACTACCAGTCGCAGCACAAGTCGACTCCTTACGATTACCCAGTGGAGTACATTCGTCAGGAACTGGAAGACAAATACACGACCCGCGTCGCCCAGGGTGGTCTATCGGTTTACACAAGCATCAACGTTGAAGCACAGAAGAGAGCTTATGAAGTGTTGCGGGCCGGCCTGCGAAATTACGACCGCACGCACAGCGGCTGGCGCTCGAACTACACAATGATTCCAACGGGGGTAAATAACGGTGAGGGTCCGGCAACATCCCAGGAACTGAGCAACTACAAACATCCGGACTGGTATGGCAACGACTATGAGACCGGCCGGCACTTGATGGGCCTGATCATGAAAGTCGATCGCACACGTGACGAAGCGACCGTGCGTTTCGGCAATTTCACTGCAACTGTGACGGCTGCCGACATGGGTTGGGGTAAACGACAACCGGAAAACGAATTCAAGAACGGTCACCTCGCAGAGTTTGAGATCAAGGAAGTCGACGAAAAGAACCGGCGTTTGAAGGTTGAACTCTCGCAGGTTCCCGGCGTGCAGGGCGCTATGATGACGCTCAACGCGAAGACGGGCGAGATTGTCACGATGATCGGCGGTTACGACTTCTACACCAACAAATTCAACAACGCCACTCAGGCATATAGACAAACAGGTTCCTGCTTCAAGCCATTTATTTACACCGCTGCAGTCGAGTGGGGAATGACGCCTGACACTCCTGTCAGCGGCGCCCCGATCAGTATCGGCGACTGGCAACCGCACAACTACGACGGTTCGCTTGGTGGTCCTGACCTGCCATTGAAGACCGCGCTAGCGAAGTCGATGAACATTCCGGCGGTGCACCTGTTGCAAACAGTGGGTATTCAAACTGGCGCGCAAATGGTCCGTCGTTTCGGCGTCAAAGTTCCGATGTCTCCGTATCTGCCGTCGGCACTCGGCGCGACCGAAGTTCCACTCGATCAAATGGTGTCGGCTTATTCCGCGTTTCCAAACAAGGGGATCCGCGTCGAACCACACATGATCCGCAAAGTTCTCGATCGCGATGGCGGACCTCTCGAGGAGTGGGAACGAACAACTTATAAGGTGATGAATGAGTATGTGGCGTTGACGATGGTCGGGCTGATGCGCGGCGTGGTAACCGGTGGAACTGCGACCGCAGCAAACGTTCTCCCTGTTCCAGTAGCAGGCAAGACCGGTACAGTCAACGACCATACGGACGTTTGGTTTATCGGTTACACCCCCACTTACGTCACCGGCGTTTGGATGGGCTATCCCGGCAAGAAGAAACCGCTGGGCAACGACATGACTGGCGGCCACGGCGCGCTGCCGATGTTCGTCGACTTCATGAAGACATTCCTCAAAGACAAACCCAAGGAGGAGTTTCCGAAGGCTCCGGAAATGCCGGAAGACATGCGCGAACTCTTCCGCCAACGCCAGAGAGAACTGGCAGCCGAGCGTGCTGAACTGGCCGCAGAAGCCGACAAAACTGAAGACGAGAATGCATTGCCGTCCGGTACCACTGAACCCAAGCTCGAACAGGTGACAATGCCGCCACCGGCGAAGACCGACGAAGATTCGCCCAAGGCACAGCCAAAACCGGAGATTCCTTCACCAAAGGTTGAAGCTACTCCGCCACCCGCAACACGCCCACGCGAAGCTGAGCCAGCCAAGAAAAAGGGCAAGAAAGGCGACGGCGAACCCTAGGCACGAAAGCAGCCACAAAAGGCACAAAAAGCACAAAGATTCAGGCTGAGTGGTTGTGCTTTTTGTGCCTTTTTGTGGCTATACTACCCGCACAATTTTATACAGAATGGAAATTCAACGATGCGTGACTTGCTCACTGCCACTATTGTGCTGCTTGTGGCGACTATGATGATTGCCAACACCGAAGACAATCCGTTGCTTGCAAAATGGGAAGGCCCTTACGGCGGCGTCCCGCCATTTGATCGGGTGCAAATCCCGCTCTTCAAACCAGCGCTCGAAGCTGGTATGACCGAACAGCTCGCCGAAATCGAGAAGATTGCCAACAATCCCGCTCCACCCGATTTTGAGAACACGATCGTCGCCCTGGAGCGCGCAGGCGAGAAGTTAGATCGCGTGCAAACACTTTACGGAATTTGGGGAGCAACGATGGCAAGCCCTGACTTTCAGGCGGTCCAACGAGAGATGGCGCCACGTCTCGCTGCCTTCTACGATCGAATCACGCAGAATGAACCACTCTTCAAACGAATCGAGGCGGTATACAACTCACCCGCGAAAGCAAAGCTGAACCCGGAACAGCAGCGTCTGACGTGGCTCTACTACACAAACTTCGTTCGCGCAGGCGCGCGCCTGAATACTGACGCAAAGAAACGGCTTTCGGAGATCAATCAACAGCTCGCAGGTCTCTACACAAAGTTCGGCCAAAACGTACTCGCCGAAGAAACCGACCAGTTTCTGGTGTTGAAGAGTGAGGACGAACTTGCGGGACTACCGCAGTCACTTCGCGATGCTGCCGCCGCAGCCGCCGAGACTAAAAAGCAGCCTGGCACGTGGGTAATCATGAACACGCGTTCGTCGATCGATCCGTTTCTGACTTACTCCGATCGTCGTGACCTGCGCGAAAAGGCGTGGCGTATGTTCGTCAACCGCGGTGACAACGGCGGCGAACACGACAACAATGCGATCATCACCGAGATTCTGCAGCTCCGTGCCGAGCGCGCAAAACTCCTCGGCTTCCCCACACACGCGCATTGGCGTCTGGAAAACTCGATGGCCAAAACTCCTGAGCGGGCCATGGAATTGATGGAAGCGGTTTGGAAGCCTGCCGTAGCACGCGTGCACGAGGAAGTTGCTGACATGCAGGCGCTCGCAGACAAAGAAGGCGCGAAGATCAAGATCGAGCCGTGGGATTATCGCTACTACATGGAGAAGGTACGGAAAGCCAAATACGATTTGGACCAGAACGAGATCAAGCCCTATCTCCAGCTCGAGAAACTGCGTGAAGGAATCTTCTGGGTCGCGGGCGAGCTCTTTAATTTCGACTTCACGCCGGTAACAAACGTTCCGGTCGCTCATCCAGACATTCGCGTTTGGGAAGTCACCGATAAGACTACGAAGAAGCACATCGGTCTCTGGTATTTCGATCCTTACGCGCGCGCCGGCAAACGCTCAGGCGCGTGGATGAATGCGTATCGCACGCAGGAACGCGTCAACGGCAACATCACGACGATCGTTTCCAACAATGCGAATTTCGTGAAGGGCAAACCAGGCGAGCCGGTGCTGATCTCATGGGACGATGCGACCACGATGTTCCATGAGTTTGGACACGCCCTACACGGCTTGAACTCGAATGTAACGTATCCCTCGTTGTCGGGAACTGCTGTCGCACGCGATTACGTCGAGTTTCCAT
>DATNFX010000109.1:0-8079 GCA_035606195.1 Pyrinomonadaceae bacterium | reverse complement strand
GCCTAACAGAATAGAATAGGTCCTATAGGTCCAATAGGGCCTATAGGATTCTTGTCTTGACCGCGGAAATCACATCCACCAATCCAGTCGTTGAGGCCATTATCAGTGGCAAAGCTCCGCAACCGGCTCGTCTCGCAGCAGCGCGCGGGATGTTGCCGCTGCCGCAGAATGATCTGCTCGAAGTTCTTGTCGCTCTCACGAGTAGTGACGACGCGCAGATTGCCTCAGCCGCTGCGGAGACGTTGAAGGGCGAAAGTCCGGAAGATCTTTTGATTGCTGCCTCCGGGCAAGACACGGCGCCGGCTGTTTTGGAGTATCTGGCAACACGGCCGGACGCTCAGCCGGAAGTTTATGAGGCGACGATCCTCAACACCCAAACACCCGATCAGGCACTTGCGAAGTTAGCCGCAACTACTTCACACAGTTCACTCCTTGAACTAATCACGATCAACCAGCAGCGACTCGTTCGTTGTCCTGAGATCATCGACGCGATTCTGGCGAATCCTGCATGCGGTAGCGAAGCAGAAAGACGTGCGCGGGAAACTCGCAAAGAGTTTTTTGAAAAAGAGCGTGGCGCACGCCAGATCGCGGACGAACTCCGCGCGCGCGGTGAAACTGCCGCGGCGGAGTTTTTCGAAACGGCTGAATTAACGACTGCTGCGGGTGAGTTGAGTCTCGACGACGCATGGCTGATTGCTCAGCACATTGAAGTTTCAGACGCGGATCTTGACGATGCGTGGCTACCGGCCGAACGTTATGAAGAATTGATCTCGGAAACAGCCGCCGAAGCCGCAGCCAATGTCCAGCGCGTCCTCGAGAATGAGCGCCTCGAGAAGGGCGAGGTCAAGGCTGAGCGAGTTTCGCTGATTCGTCGCATTATGTTTATGAACACGAAGGATCGGATGAAGCTCGCGATGAAGGGCGATCGCGAAGCACGCAGCATTTTGATCCGCGATTCAAACAAGGTGGTCTGCTCAGCCGTGGTTAACAATCCACGAATTACCGAGCAGGAGATCGAGAATATCGCGGCTATGAGAACAGTGTCAGATGAGGTTCTTCGTCTGATCTCGATGAATCGAACCTGGGCGCGTGCCTACCCGATCATTCACAACCTCGCGCGCAATCCTCGCACGCCAATTCCAACGGTAATGAACATCCTGAACCGAATCCGCACCAAGGACCTTTTGAACCTAACCCAGAACCGAAATGTTTCGGAAGCAGTGCGGCGTCAGGCTTACCGGCTGGGGCAAGCCCGAACAGGCGAATGAAAAATAGGTCCTATAAGTCCTATAGGACATATTCCGGTAAAATTTTTAACCGTGTCGACCCGATCTGTCACGAGGATTTTACGAAAACGTCGAGATTGTGCTTGACAGGTCACAGGTTAATCGTATAATTTCGCACACTACAACTTGCAAGGCTTAATTGGATTGGTTGGAAAGCTTGCTCTTTTGAGTTGGATGGTGCGTTCTGATTATTAATTTGGAATTGTTATCTATACCCGCACAACGCGCCGCCGGTCGAATCGTCGAGTAATTAGACGATTTTCATGCTTACAGCCACCCTGTTTTTACCCGAACCTGCCCTTTACGCTTTTGCCCCGTCCGGTTCCCTAACGAACTGGCGGGGCGCCCTCTTTTAGAAGTCAGTTTACCGCGAGGATTTTTCGAGGACTTCGACTGGATTCGATTCCGCAGCAAGGGCTTGAACCGGAAGTCCCTGGCCGCTCATACGTTTGAAAAGTTGTTCGTACTGGTCAACGACGCGCTCCCAGTCATAATGCGTCTGCACTCGTTGCTGTGCACGATTTCGGAAAGCTTGGACCAGCGATCCGTCACGCAAAACTCGTTGTAGTTTCTCAGCGAGATCAAATTCATCGATGTACGGAACTCCTGCCTCGCCGACGACTTCCATGTTTTCAGGTGTGGCCAGCGTCAAGACACAGTTTCCGTAACCCATCGCCTCGAGTAGTGCCGGATGAGTGCCACCGACTTCGGTAGCATGAACATAACAATAGGCATTCTGCTGGAGTGCGCGATAGTCCTGCCCAAACACGAAACCCGTGAAGATGATTCTCTTGTCGCCACGAGCGCGAGCTTTCAGACTGTCGATGTACTGCTCCGCGTAAGGCGCGTCACCGACAACGAGGAGCCGGTAAGCCGTGCGAGTTTTTTTGAACGCTTCGATTACCAGATGCGCATTGTTCTCCGGCTCGAGCCGCGAGACATACAAAACATAGCGATTCGGTTCCACTCGCCATTTGCGCACGGCGTCACGATCAGGCCGGCGTTCCACCTCGCTTCCATAAGCGATCATGGTCGAACGCGCATTGTGTCTGGCCAGGTAATAATCCTGAATCACCTGGGCGTCGGTGATGATCTCGTTGGGTAACAACGTCGACAGGTACTCAGCAAATCGATAATAATGGCGTCCCAGCGAACCCCATTTTTTACGTTTGTGCTCTAGGCCGTCGACGTTGATTGCGACGGGAGTACCGGTCAGCCGCAGAATCGGGCTGAACGGAGCGTTGGCGCAGTTGCAAATCAGAGCTGCGTCAAAGCGACCTGTAATAGCGTGAACTGCTGAGAGAAAGGTGTGAATGACGGTGTCGAAGTATTTATGCCGGATCGTCGGCAGAACCTTCAGTTTGACGCCGTGATATTTCAACTGTCTCGGTGAAACATAGTGTGCCCGGCAATACACCGTGACATCGTGCCCGCGTAGGACCAGCCGTCTCGCAAGATGTTCCGCAAAGGTTTCAAAGCCGCCGTAGCTGGCCGGAATACCTCTGGTTCCGAGAATCGCAATACGCATTGGCCTAAGATTTTAACGTGGCAGACCGCGCTACGTCCTGGTAAATCTGCAAGGTTTGGCGAGCCGTCTCTCGCCAGGTGAATGCGCTGGCCCGCTCCTCGCCTTTTTGACTCAACTCTGCGCGAAGCGCCGAATCGTTCAACAGTCTCCTGATGGCGCCCGCAATCGCGTCAACATCGAATGGATCCACTGTCAAACCGGCGTCGCCGACAACTTCCGGCAAGCTGGTTCGATTACCAACAACGACTGGAGCACCACATTTCATAGCCTCCAGCGGTGGCAATCCGAATCCTTCAAAGTAAGACGGATAAACGAAGCAAAGAGCCGATGAATATAGTGCCGGAAGATCTGATTCCGGCACGTATCCTGTCAAAATCACCGAATCTTTCACGCCCGCCTGGTCCAACGCGCGCAACGTTTCATCATAAAGCCATGCGCACTTTCCGACGAGCACTAATTTAGGCAGCTTATCTGCTGAACAATCTCCTCGCAATTGTGCGTAAGCCTTGATCAGCCGTGCGAGATTCTTGCGAGGTTGAATAGAACCGACTGACAGAATGTAATCGCCTTCTATCCCATAATTGTGTCGCACTCGTTGCAGTTCCCTTTTGTCGATGACCATACGAAAGTGATCCGGAGCAGCCAGCGGAATCGCTTCGATCCGGTCTGGTTCGATACCGTAAGTCTCCACGATGTCGCTGCGCGTATGTTCCGAGAGCGACAGGATCCGTGCGGCGCGACGGGCAGAATGCCGCACTGTTAATCGCAATTGGGTGCGACTTCGGCGTTTGAAGGTCTGTGGTAAGTGTTCGAAAGACAGGTCGTGAATGCTGACCACGAAAGGGCACGGACAAAAGGGCGGAGCCGTAAACTGCACGTGCAAAACATCAACCGGATGTTTGCGTAATTCAGCACTCAACGTCAGGGGAATTCGGATTAACGGCGTGTGAGGAAGAGTGGAGCGAACTTTGAAATTGGGCCAACGATTACTGAACCGGTCGCGTGCTTCGTTGGTAGTAACGTAGATCGTGTAATTGTTGGCGCTATCGATCTGCGCCAGCGCTTCAATCAGATTGACGGCGTAACTTTCGTTGCCTCCGAGCTTCGTCCCAACGGTGTGAGCATCGATGGCGATCCGGATCACAGGATTTGCAGGATTTACATGATGGGCGCTCAATCCTGTAAATCCTGACAAATCCGGTCAATCCTGTCTATTTCTTTCCGGCAGCGGAGGCTTGGGCATCATCGCCATGGCCTCGAGTGTCGCGCTCGCGAATGCGTGCGGCTTTGCCTCGCAGTCCGCGCAGGTAGTAAAGCTTGGCTCGTCGGACGCGGCCTCTCTTCACCAGATCGATGTGGTCGATGATCGTTGCGTGCAATGGGAAGATTCTCTCGACGCCGACGCCAAAACTGGTCTTTCTGACGGTGATTGTTTCGCGTGCGCCGCCGTGTTTACGGGCGATCACAACGCCCTCGAAAGCCTGCAGTCGCTCTTTGGTCTCAGATTCCTTAATCCGGACGTGAACACGAACGGTGTCGCCTGGCTGAAACTGTGGAATATTATTACGCAGTTGCGTCTGTTCAATTTTATCCAATCGATTCATTTCTCGATGCTCCTTACAAAATCCGCTTATTCTTTCAGCAAGTCAGGACGATTGCGTCTTGTTTTTGCGATTGCTGCTTCTCTCCGCCAACGTTCGATTTGCGCGTGATTGCCGCTCAACAGTACGTCAGGCACTTTCATTCCCATGAAATCAGGTGGCCGCGTGTATTGCGGATGGTCCAGCAGACCTTCCGAAAACGATTCAAAGGCGGCCGAAGTCTCGCTGCCTAACGCGCCGGGTAGTAAACGAACCGTCGCGTCGATCACAACAGCCGCTGCTGGTTCGCCCCCCGAGAGCACATAGTCGCCAATCGAAATCTCGTCAGTAATCAACGCGTCCGCGACTCTCTCATCAACGCCTTCGTAACGCCCGCAAATCAGGACCACTCGCGACGTGTGCTCCGAAAGCTCCTGAGCCATTGCTTGCGAAAAACCCCGGCCCTGTGGAGACAGCAAAACCACTCTCGTGCGCGGCGGTAAGTCTTCTTTCCTGGCGGCTCCAGTCAAGGCTTCGACCGCGGCGAAGATTGGCTCCGGTTTCAGAATCATGCCGTCGCCACCGCCAAATGGCCGATCGTCAACCACGTGGTGCTTATCAGTGGTCCACTGCCGCAGATCGTGAGCCGTTATTTCAACCAGGCCGGCATTGCGCGCGCGCCTCAAAATTCCACAATCCAGACCCGCGTCAAAAAACTCGGGAAAGATCGTGATGATGTCGAAGCGCAACATACTTCCAGGGAATCAAAGATCTAAAAGTCCTTCAGGTGGATCGACGACGATCGTTTTCTGTTCCGCGTCGACCTCGATAACGATCGAATCCGCAAACGGTATCAATCGTTCCTTATCGTTTTCATCGGCGACCACGAGGATTTCCGTACCGCCTGTTTTCAGCACTGATTTGACTGTGCCGATACTTTCGGCGCCAACCTTAACCGTGCAACCTTCGAGTTCCCAATCGTAGTAATGGTCCGCTGGTAGCGGCACGCGTTCAGATTCAGGAACAGCGAATTCAAATCCGACCAACTCTTTGGCCGCATCGACGTCGTTGTAATCAGCGAGCTTCAGGACCACACGGTCGTTTTGAAACCAGTAATCTTCGAGTCGCTTCGTTGTTCGCTCGCCTCGGGGCGAAACAAGTACCAGTTCTTCGACGTCTTCGAACCGGTCGGGAAAATCTGTCAAAAGTTCCGCTACGATCTCACCCTTGAGACCGCGCGGTCTGACCGCTCGAGCGATGATCACCAATTCACTCGAGCCGGCGTCCATCTCATTCATTCAACGATTTCAAGCAGGTAGCGCCGGTTCTTCTTTGCACCTGCGATGCGCGCGAGGGATCTCAGCGCGCGGATCGTTTTGCCTTGCTTACCGATGATCTTGCCCACGTCATTCGGTGCAACACGCACTTCGATAAGCGTGGATCCATTGCGCTGCTCGACTTCGCGGATGTCTACCGTCTCGCTGTCGTCGACCAGGGCCTTCACGATCATCTCTATAACGTCGCGCATGACAACTCTAATTAGGCCTGTGCTTCAGCGGCTTTTTCGGCCTTTGCGCTCGCCTTGATTAGCCGGTTGACTGTGTCAGTGGGCTGCGCACCTTTTTCGATCCAGTAATTAACTCTGGTCAGGTTGAGTTTGATTTCGGCTGGATTTCTCGTCGGATTATATGTGCCGAGATTTTCCAGATAAGCTCCGTCGCGCTTCGACTGTTTCTCTTTCACTACGACGCGATACGACGGGCTCTTCTTTGCTCCGGTACGCATTAACTTGATTGCTAACAAAACTATTCTCCTTCCGGGTTACGACCTAAACTGTGTTATCTGCGCTTCTTTTTACGCTTCTTTTTTAACTTCTTTCTTGATGGACCAGCCGGCAACGACGGCATCTGACCTTCTTCGCCCGCGAAGCCTGCCATGTCAGGCATGCCGGTCATCTTTCGCAACATCTTGCTCTTTATTCCGCCGCCGCCAAAAAGTCCCGAACCCGAAAGCTGCCGCATCATCTGCCGCATCTCCACGTACTGCTTGATGAGCTGATTGACGTCTGCGACTGTGGATCCCGATCCGCGAGCGATGCGACGTCGTCGATTCGCATTCAGAATACGATGATCGTTGCGCTCCTCCCAGGTCATCGAATCGATCATGGCTTCGGTGCGTTTTAGCTCCTTTTCCATCATCTTCGTCTGCTCCTCGTCCAACTGCGGCATACCGATGCCACCAAGAAGTTGGTCCGGCAGGAGTTTCATGATCTTTGAGAAAGAACCGAGTTTCTTGACCTGGCGTAACTGTGAACGAAAGTCATCTAAAGTGAATTCGTTCTTTTGCAGTTTCTTGAGCTGCTCTTCCGCTTCCTGCTGGTCGACTTTCGACTGAACTTCTTCAATCAGCGATAGAACGTCGCCCATGCCGAGTATTCGCTGGGCTACACGATCCGGATAAAAAGGCTCGAGCGCGTCGTAACGTTCGCCAACGCCAACGAACTTCACTGGTTGTCCGGTAACCTGCTTGATCGACAATGCGGCGCCACCGCGTGCGTCGCCATCCATCTTCGTGAGGATGACACCGGTAATGCCCACGCGCCGGTGAAACTCTTCGGCGGAACGAACCGCGTCCTGTCCGGTCATCGCGTCGGCGACAAACAGAATCTCGACGGGATGCGTCTCACTCTTTATCTTGACGAGCTCTTCCATCAACTCATCGTCGATGTGAAGACGGCCGGCCGTGTCGATCAGCAACGTGTCGAAACCTGTTTGCTGCGCGTGCTTTTGGGCTTCACGCACAAGCGTCAAAGGATCGTTGCTTTCGGGATATTCAAAGATCTGCTGACCGGTCGCTTTCGCGATGACTTTCAACTGCTCTCGCGCTGCCGGCCTGTAAACGTCGACTGAAAGCAGCAACGGCTTTCGGCTTTGGTTCGCTGCCAGCCAGCGCGCAATTTTTCCGGTCGAGGTAGTTTTACCTGAGCCTTGCAGGCCAACCACCATCACGGTGTTTGGTATTTGCTTGGTAAAGACGAGCCGCGACGACTGCCCACCGAGCAATTCAACCAGTTCGTCAAAAACAATCTTAACGACTTGTTCCGACGGCTTGAGTTCCTGCCAAACTTGCTGTCCTTCGGCTTTTTGCTGAACAGAACTAATAAAGTCTTTGGCGACTTTATAGTTGACGTCCGCTTCCAAAAGGGCCAGACGGATCTCTCGCAGCGCAGCGTCGACGTGCTCCTTCGTCAGCACGCCCTCGCCCCGCAAGTTCTTTAGCGTGCGTTTTAATTTATCCGAGAGCGACTCAAACATATAACACTAGGCGAAGTTCCGCGCTGCGGACGGAAACGGAAATGATAATGGCCGACCTGAGGGGTGTCAAGGCGAAGGCCCCGTTAAAATCGCGGCTGAATTGCGGCGTAAACTCTGTATTTTGACAACTTAATTTGAGGTTGGTGGTAGTGTATGCGACAGATCGATAGGGCGGACCGGGGTAAATTTCACGAATCTGTACGGAAACAACCTGTACGACACCGCTCGCATGTGTTAAATTCACCACGAACAACACGTTTGCGCGGCAACAGTAAACGGGAATTAGTTTGACGGTTTTCCCTCCCATATTCAAAACGTCAATGAAAAGTCCTCTCTATTGATCTTTTATAGGTACTAAATGGATAAACGTG
>DATNFX010000108.1:0-28144 GCA_035606195.1 Pyrinomonadaceae bacterium | reverse complement strand
GATGCCGTCCTGTCGCGGCAAGCTCATCGCCTCCTGAATCGCGGCCATCAATTCGGTACCACCACTGCCGCGTTGTTGCTCGAGTAAGTGAATAGCGCGATCGATGTTTCCCTGGTTCGCCTGCAGCGACTGCGGCGAGAGCACGGTTGAGTCGCCGGCAAACAACACAACATTAAAGAGGTCAGTCGGACGTAATTTGCCGATCAAGTCCTTGAGCAGTCGCTTCGACGTGTTCAGCGGGAAGCCTTCCATCGATCCGGAGACGTCGACAACAAAGATGTACTCCCGCGCAGGAATCGCGTCGTTCGCGACACGCTTCGGCGGCTGGGCCATGTAAAGAAAGAAGTTCTCATCGGCGCCCTGAAAAAGCAGTAAGCCTGAAGTAATCTGATCGCCCGCCAGACGATAGCGCAAGACAAAGTCGCGATTGCCCTGGAACGGGTTCGAGTCGTCGAGTGTCAATTGCGCAACGTTCTGAGTTTGCCACTGCGGCATGATCTGGTGCGACGGGCACGACAGATCGTAAATCGGCACACCCGCGGCAATCCTGGTCGTGATGTGTAATGCACTCGCAGGTTGTTCACCCTGACGCTGATAAGGAGTTTCGACGAAACCGTCTTCTTTCTTCTTCTCATCGTTCGGCGATGCATAGCGCGGTCCAACTACTGTCGGGAACACGACTTCGTAAACGCTGTCAGTCGGAACAAGGAGCTCTGTGTAACGCAGTTCGATTTCGACCTGTTCCTGCGGCATGAGGTTCGCCAGGCTCATCGAGAACACATTCGGGCGTTGCTGCTCGAGTAATGAGGCACTCTTCCCTTCCTCTTTTGCCTGCTCGAAGTCCTTCTTCGCCTGTTCGCGTTCTTTGATCTTTGCGACGATGATCTCGTCGCCTATCTGCATGCGCATCGAGTAAACGGCTGCGCGCGTCGACGCAGGAAAGACGTAAGACGCATTGATGGGCCGTGAGCCTTCGTTACGATAGACTTGCCGGACTTTAACGTCGGCAATAACACCTGAAACTGAAATCTCGACTCGTGTGTCTTTGAGTGGTAGATGGTCGACGCTCGGGTCTCCCTGGACCACGAAATAGGGCGCCAGTGTTTTGTCTTCCCGGGTCTGCGCCACACCCGGAGTGAAAGCGATCGCAACCGCGATCAGAGCCAAACACAGATTCCGCAAATTGACTTGCATGATTTCCTCTCCGCCTCTTAGGGCGACCAAGCTTGGGCCTCTTCGGCCCCTACTTAAAACGCGGAAATCCTAAGAGATGGAGAGCTTTCAGCGACCGTTACGGACCACAGGACAGCACCGTACCGGCCACAGTTTGCGGGTTGGGATTAGCCACAAGGAGGTTTGCACTAAGAGTGCAGTCTTAGCCTGCGAAGCAGGCGCGAGCATAAAGCCTGGGGCGCAAGCCCCAGGATCAGAAATTAAATCGAATTGTGAGCCCATGAAATGGGCGACAGCTCGCCGCCATCAAAATCATGAGCTTTTCGTCTCGATTCGGTCTATCGCCCGCATTCGCGGGCTTGAAAATGTGTCGTGCGTTGATCCTGGGGCTTGCGCCCCAGGCTTTATGCTCCCGCCTGCTTCGCAGGCTGAGACTGCACTCTTAGTGCAAAGCCGCCAGAAGGCATAAAACTACCTCGAGAGAATGGGTGGGATTGTTCCTACGGAGAAACATTGTAATTCGTATAGATAACTCTGCCGTCCTTGTCGAAGGAAATATTCCATCGTTCAAGAAATCCGTAATACCAGAACTCCTCTGCACATATCCTCTGAAACGCACTTTCCTGACTTGGGTGAAAGCAAGCAGAAATCTCACCTGGTCGTCCCAATTGCTTAAGAACTTGCTCCTTCGTGTCGCCCACCTGGACCCTTACAAAGCCATCTGAATCTTTTCCTACGAACATACCAACCACCCAAAAAACCAATACTTACTAATAACGCCAACACAAGCGCTTTGATCGTCAGTGATTTCATAGCCACGGATCTCCATTAAGTACATCAGCATCATTTCAGTTACCAGGATGTAGAGAAACCACGAGTTCTGAATTGTTGCTACGCTTCGTTCTCGAGGAGGCACTTGCACTTCTGCGTGCTGGAAAAGCTCAACGAAAACGCGGTTAGTAATAGGGCTGCGACTCTGATGCTCATCATTTCGTTTGCACCTTCACATCAAACCGGCTCCAGCGCTCGTAACGCGAGACCTTTCGCGACCGTGGTGAGCTCTTCGCCGCTCTTGAGTTTCTCCGCGCCAAAGGTCCGCGAGAAGTAACGTCGCACTACCGGAACAAAGGATGATCCGCCGGTGAGGAAGACGCTGCCGATGTCTGACGTCTTAACTCCGCACCGGTCCAACAGCGATCGAATACACGCGGCAATCTTTTGGATGTCGTCCTGTATCCATGACTCAAACTGCCAGCGTTCCAGCGTGTCTTCCATGTGAACTGTTGATTGCGTAAATAGAAACGCGCCGAGCTCTTTCGCCGTTAGTTCTACTTTCGTTTGCTCCACCGCGCGATAGAGAGCGTAGCCCAGGTTCTCGGTGATGATCTGAATAAGTGCTGCTACTTTCTTCGGCTCCGAAGCCTGATTCCTTACCTCACGCAAAACTGCCATCGTCTTTGGCTCTTTCAAAAGAAACATGTGATGCCAACTCGATAACTGCGTGTAAACCCAAACCGGCACCGGGAGTTCCTTGCCAAGCGAAACGTAATGAGATCCGAGGCCGAGTTTGGGCGCGACGAGTCGCATCATGATGCGACTGTCGAAGGTGTCACCTGCGATCGCGACGCCTGAAGTGCCGATGACAGGACTGCGCCCGTCTTTCTTTCTGCCTGGACCAAGATGAGCAAGCGTGAAGTCGCTCGTGCCGCCACCGAAGTCTCCAATCAGGACTAACTCATCATGATCGAGTTGGGTCTCATATTGATAAGCGGCAGCGACTGGCTCTAACTCAAACGAGACTTCCTTGAAGCCTGCTAACTCCGCTGCGGATTGCAAACGCTTTAGCGCCAGTGCTTCATCGGCTTCGGTTTCTGCTCCTGCAAAACGAACTGGCCGGCCGAGGACGACACGAGATGCGGAGGTGTCGAATTGATCCATGACCCTCATTCGTAATCGTCGCAGGATAATTGCGATCAAATCTTCCAACGTATAATTACGTCCATTAATGCCCGTCGAAGTGAACAGGCTGCTAGCGAGGTATGATTTGATCGAAACTATTAGCCGGCCTTTTGTGTCTGCTTCGAGGTATGAATTGATTGCTTCGGGTCCTGCTTTGGTCTCAACTTTTTGCTGTGAACCCCGTTCACGCGCCGGAAAGTAGAGAATCGAGCGGAAGGCGGCTAAGTCACCAGCGAAGGTCGCAAGTGTTGCCTGTCGATCGCTGCCGGCGACAGCAATGGCGCTGTTGGTCGTGCCGAAGTCAAGTCCAATGACGGGTTCTGTATTCATAAAGACAAGGGTGACAGGATGAACGTGATTCGCAGGATTTACAAGATTAGGTGCGTGTTAGAATTACTTTCCACCAAATAATGGAACAGTTGCCCGTCAAGATCGACGTCCTGCTCGAACCTCTATTAACAGAGGTCAGCGAGGTTCAGGCTGACGAAATACTCTCACAACTGATTACGGTCCATGCCGAACCGGTAATTAAAGGCGTTATTCGTTTCAAACTCCGCCTGAACTCGTTTCGCGAAACTCAGCGTGAAGAAGCCGACGACATTCATCAGGATGTTGTACTGCAACTGCTCACGCAATTACAGCGGTTTCGCAAACTTCCCGATCATCACCCGATTACAGACGTGCGCGGAATGGCCGCAGTCATCGCTCACCGGACTTGTGCGCGCTGGATGCGGCGGCAGTTTCCCGAACGACATGCGCTCAAGAATCGTCTTCACTATGTGCTGACGCGCCAGAGCGGCTTTGCTCTCTGGCAAGACGTTGAAGGAAAGCTGTTAGCCGGATTTGCAGTCTGGCAAAAACAACTTCAAACGACTCGCAGCCTTCCGGAAATTGAAAAGTTGCCGGCGCACATTCGCGCGTTGAAGAGCAACAAGACCCAACAACTCGCTGAGCTGCTCGCCAGTCTCTTCAACTATCTCGGTGGTCCAGTCGAGTTCGATGAGCTGGTTAGCGGAATCGCTGCCCTTCAGGGAATCAGCGATCAGCCGCTCGAATCGCTTACCGACGACGAGGATGCGATGTTTGAGCCGGCGGCGGCTGGGCCCGATCCGGCGTGGCGGATCGAGAAAAGGTTTTTTCTCCAGCGCCTATGGGAAGAGTTGCAACAGTTACCACTGAATCAGCGTGCCGCGTTGTTGTTGAACCTGAAAGACGCGAGCGGCTTTGCGGCGATCACTTTGTTTCCAGCAACTGGAGTCGCATCCGTTCGGCAACTGGCCGCTGCTTTGGAAATCAGTCCGGAAGAGCTAGCGCAGATGTGGAACGACTTGCCAATCGAGGACAGCCGGATTGCGGAATTGACAGGATTAACACGACAACAAGTCATAAATGCGCGCAAATCCGGCCGCGAACGGCTGGCGCGCCGGTTGAAGGGATTTATTTAAACGAGATGGTAATACGCGACAATTTTCGCCAACTTCTGATTATGAAGCCCACCGGGACCCCGGTTTGTGGATCAGAAAAAAACTGTGGAACACTTAACTCAAAAACAAGTTGAGGATTACTCGCGGAACCAATTGCTCGCCACCGAACTCCTGGCGGTGAGCGATCATCTGGACGAGTGTGACCTGTGCCGCCGGCGCGTCGAGGCTGGCTTGAATGGCGACGGAACTTTTTTCGCGCTGCACGACGAAACATTCGGCGCGGAAGGTCTTTCAGCCCATCTCACCAGCGACCAGACTGCCGAGTATGTTGATAAGAATCTTAGCGGCGAGTCGCTGCAGATGGTCGTCGATCATCTTGGCAGCTGCGAACAGTGCGCGCTGGCGGTCGCTGATCTGCGCGCGTTTCGTAATGAGATCGCGCCGTCGCTCGATCGCGAATATCGTCCGGTGGAGGTTGCGGCTGCTCCACGAAGCTCATGGCGCGAGAGGTTTGTCTCGGTATTCAGAATCTCGCCGGTCCCGACGTTGGGTGGCGCAGCGCTGGCGGCGCTGTTATTGGTGTTTATCGCGTGGGTCGTCTGGCGCATGCCTAAAGACGATCATCGAGAGGAAGTTGTTGTTGTACCCAGTCCTTCCTTACAGCCGGCGCCGGCGCCAGTGCCCTCCATACAGCCCAAGCCTGTTGCGCCTGTCACAAACGTCGCACAGTTGAATGATGGCGCGGGCGTAGTGAGTTTGGACCAGCAAGGGAAACTTTCAGGCGCTGATAATTTGCCGGCAGGCTATCAGGACCTCTTGAAGAAGACACTCAACGGTCAGAGAATCGAAAAGTCGTCGCAACTACAGGGACTGACGCGGCCGCCCAGTGCGCTGATGGGAACAAACGATCAGGCGCGTGAGTTCTCCGTCCTCGAGCCCGGCGGCAATGTGATGATGACGGATCGGCCAACATTTCGCTGGTCCAAAATGGAGGGCGCGACTGGTTACGTGGTTGAGGTTTATGACGATCAGTTCAAGCTTGTGAGTTCGAGTCCGCAAATCACGAATCTGTCGTGGACAACAACCACGGCACTGCCGCGCGGACGCGTCTACTCGTGGCAGGTCAAAGCTACCAGGGACGGGCAGGAAACAACCTCACCGCGCCCACCAGCTCCGCAGGCGAAGTTCCGCGTGCTGGACCAGGCGAAGGCAAATGAGCTGGTACGAGCGAAGCGCGCGTACGCCTCGTCGCATCTCGCGCTGGGATTGCTCTATGCGGACGCCGGCTTGTTACCCGAGGCCGAATCGGAGTTCAAACTCTTGCGCCGCGCCAATCCCGATTCAGAGATAGCCAGGACGTTGTTGCGTCAAATTCAGTCGATGCGACGCTGATGCGGCGGTAAATGGGAGACAGGATTACAGGATTAACATGATTCTCAAGATATCCTGTAAATCATGTTAATCCCGTAATCCTGTCCAAAAAATTTTTCATCACCTCAGTAATAAATCAGAATCTTCAGCAACTTCCTCATTCGGAGCGAATTTTAGAGGAGACGCCATGCTGAGACGACTGACAACTTTTATCTACGGACTCTTGTGTTACCTACTCTTTTTCGGGACTTTTCTCTACGCAATCGGATTTATCGGAAACATTCTGGTTCCCAAGTCGATCGACTCTGGGAGAACAGGGCCACTTGGGGAGGCTCTGTTCATCGACGCCGGCTTGCTACTGCTGTTCGCAGTCCAGCATAGCGTGATGGCACGACCGTGGTTCAAGCGTGGGTGGACACGGTTTGTGCCAAAGCCGGCCGAGCGCAGCACTTACGTGTTGCTCTCTTCTGTCGCACTGCTTCTTCTGTTCTGGCAGTGGCGACCGATCGGCGGCGCTGTTTGGACCGTGGAACAACCGACGTTGCGAACGGCTCTCTACGGGTTCTTCGCGCTTGGATGGTTTCTCGTCCTGAGCAGTACGTTTTTGATCAATCACTTCGATCTGTTTGGACTGCGTCAGGTCTTCTTCGTACTGATCGGCAAACCGTACAGCGAGCTGAAATTCGGGACTCCAATTTTCTATCGCTATGTTCGTCATCCGCTCTATCTCGGCTGGCTGTTTGCTTTCTGGTCTACGCCAACGATGACGATCGCGCATCTCGTCTTTGCCATCGCCACGACTGCATACATCTTCCTGGCGATTCAGTTTGAAGAGCGAGATCTGATCAGCGCACACGGCGACGAGTACAGACGCTACAAAAAGAACGTCCCAATGATCGTCCCCGTGCGAATCGGCAGATAAACAATAAGCCACAAAAAGGCACAAGAAGCACAAACTTTTTCATAGGAGAAAATCATGTATCGTATCGTTCTTGCACTTATCGCATTACTTACTCTCTCGGTCACACCCGCCTTCGCATTCGACAACGACAACGGTCCGGAATTGCCGGCGATGTGTTCCACCATTAAGGTCGAGGAGGGAAACAAGCTCGCCTTTCATGCTTACGCAAAGGGCGTTCAGATCTACAAATGGAACATCGTCACACAAACATGGGACCTCGTTGCCCCGCAGGCTGGTCTATTCGCCGAGGAGGGTTACCATGGTGAAATCGGCACCCACTACATTGGACCAAAGTGGGAAAGCAAGAGCGGCAGCATCGTCGAAGCTCGTCGCGTCCCGGGTACCGGCTGCACTCCCGATTCAACTGCCATCGCGTGGATTCTGCTCAAGCAGATTCACACTGAAGGCGCGGGCATCTTCGCCAAAGTCACATTCATTCAGCGCGTGAACACGGTAGGTGGTTTGCCGCCGTCAACTCCGGGCACAGTCGATGGTGAAATCAAGGAATCACCGTACACCGCGGAGTACTACTTCTATCGCGCTGAGAATCCCAGCAGCAACTAATTTCAACCACCCTTTATCCACAGATTACACAGATTGGTCATATAATCTGCGTAATCTGTGGATTACTTGCATGCAACAAATTCAACTCAAGGGTCTATCACAACAACAAATCGACCAGCTCCTGCCGGAAGGACTGATCTCGCTGTGCTGGCGCGGCAGCGTGGCGCACGGAATGTACGTTCCGAAGTCTGATCCCGATTCGATCGATGACAAAGACGTGATGGGAGTCTATATCGGACCACTCGAACACTATCTCGGTTTCGGTCGCAACGATGTTTATGAAAAGTGGGAAGGTGAATGGGACTGCGTCTTCTACGAATTGCGTAAGTTCATCGGCCTGCTGCTTAACTGCAATCCAAATGTACTGAGCTTGTTGTGGTTGAAGCCAAACGGAATCATTTACGAGAGCGAGCTTGGAGCGCGGCTGCGCGAAAACCGAAGTCTCTTCGTCACAAAGAAGGCTTATCACTCGTTCTCCGGCTACGCGCACGCGCAGTTTAAGAAGATGATCTCGTTCAACCAGGAAGCACAAGCCCTGATGCAAAAACTCGAGGACGAGCTCACAGCTTTCGGCATAAATCCTGAGTCGTGCGAGGACGGACACTCACTCCGTACTTTGGACGGGCAGCCCTTTGTCGGCGCCACTACAGAAATGATGGAGCTCGTGAAAAGATATCGAGGCGAGCGACGACGTTACTACAGCGGCGGCTACATGGGCGCCAAGCGCCGCGAGCTCGTACGTCGCGTTGGTTACGATGCGAAAAACGCAGCGCATCTAATTCGTCTCTTGCGTATGGGAATTGAGTTTCTGACCGAAGGCACCTTGCATGTCGAACGCGCTGATGGTCCGGAGTTGCTCGACATCAAGCGCGGCGAATGGCCACTGGAAAAAGTGAAGGCAGAAGCAGAACGCTTGTTCCAACTCTCGCAGGAAGCCTACGTGCGTTCCTCTCTGCCTCCGGAACCAAATCGCGATCAGGCGGAGCGTTTATGTGTCGAGATGATCTCCACCTATCATAAACTGCTTTGACTCGCTTTTACTTACCAGTCCTTCGATGGTGCGCGGCGTAAGCGAGCTTCTTCCGACTCATCCTGTCTTTGAGTCGATCGGTAAGAGACGAGCGCAGTTCAGCCAGTGCCGCCGTCTCCTCTCGGACTTCCGGCGCTGCGGCACATGGCAATGCCTGCGTTGCCCCCCAGGCGCTTGAAAGCACCGCCTGGGCTCCGTCGTAATCACCACGATCCATGCGTTTCATCGCCTCATTGCGCGCCCGTGCATTCATCAAAAATTGCACAGTCTTCATTACATCATCGTTCACCGGACTGCGCTCTACTTCAGTTTCCGTGGCGAACTCAACCGTGTGTGCCTGCTTCAACACTTCCGCATTCTTCGCTTCCTGCGGCGTGAATCCGAGACGTAGATCGAGTAAGCGCATCTGTGTACCGACTTCCTCTGCGCCCACTCTTAGCTGGACCACGATGTTCAGGGGTGAACCAGCCTGTAAGTTTGGCAGGCGATAACGCCCCGTGTCCGTGAACTCAAAATCGTTAAGCACGTCAACCACGCGAACGTCGTCCGCCGGAATCAGTGACAGCGAAACCGTGTGTGCAAACTGTGCAATCAGACCTTCGAGCTCGATCTGGAAAATATGCTGCATATCGTCAGGTTCCACGACGTGCCATGCATTGCCGCCGCCGGCCTGGGCCATCGGCATCAACAGGTCTTCGTTGAAGTCAGCCCCAATTCCAATGGTCGAAGTGCTGACACCTCGCTGAAAGAGACCCTGTGCCTGCGTGACGATTTCGTCGGTATTTGTAACGCCGACATTCGCGAGCCCGTCAGTGATCAGCACGACGCGGTTAATGCCCTGATCAAGCAGCCGCTCACTGACCGTCAAACCGCCGCGCACCCAGGCTTCGTGTAGCGCCGTCGAGTTGCGAGCCGTGACACGCGAGATCAAATCCTTCATCGCCTGCTTGTTTGTGACCGGTTCACTCGGAAACAACACCTCGATCCGATCGTCAAACGTCACGACGCTGAGACGATCGGTCGCGAGCATCTGCTCGACACAAAACATCGCCGCTTCCCGAGCGCGGATCATCTTCTCGCCTTCCATCGAACCGGAACGATCCAGCACCAGGCTGAGATTCAGATCCGGACGTCCCTTCCAGTTGGGCCGGCTCGTGAGATCAGGGCTCAGCGCCGGGGGCGTTATGCGAATCAGCACATCCACAGTCTGCTCGCGTCCTGCTTCAAGCTTCGGGTGCCTCGTGAAAAACTCTACCTTCGGGTATTCCATATCTTTATCTCCTTATCCGCGTAGTCTGCGTAATCTGTGGATGGCTTTTTCCAGTAAGCTCTTCGTTTTTCCGCTCGTCGGCGGAGGTGAATAGTCGGAGCGTATGTGCAGTTCCAAGCCTGGTTCGATCTCGATCCTTTGCCAGGATGCTGACTGATCAAGCTGTTGCGGCGGTGGCGGCGCCGGTGCTGTGGGTGCTGCTCCCGCTAACATTGGCGGAGGCGCTGAGTCCGGCGCCAACAGCGATTCGAGATAACGTTTCGCGTCAGTGTCTCGAGTCTTCTTTGCCGTGAGCGTTCCAACACCCAGGAGCATTTCGAGTTCCTGTTCACTTTTGCCTGCGACCAGCTCGCGAATCTTTCGAATGGGCAAGTGCTCGGCCTGCAACTTCTTCACAGTCAAAAGCTGTAAGAGGTTGAGATAACCAAATAACGAAGCCGTTCCCTGCTTTTCTCCCGGCGTTTGGATCAGGCCCTCGGTCATGTAGTACCGGATCGTCCTTTCATCCGGAACACTCGTGACCGTTCCACGCGCCTGTTCGAGTCCCATCTCCGCGAGTACCTGCTCTCCAACACGCGCAAACTCCAATAACCCAACGTACTTCCTTCCCTTTTCCTTTAGCACCGGATGCGCCATGGCCCGCACTATACTCCTGACAGTATTTACTGTCAACAGCAAATACTGGGCTATCTGATCCGCGTCAATCCGAAGCCTAACCGTCGGATCAGTTTGGATTGGGATCAACGCCGAAGCCTATACGCCGGTAGTGCATCAGCTTAATTTGGAATCAACGCCGAAGGCGTTCGCTAACCTCAGCCTCGGGTTGGAGCGTTAGCGACAACCCTAGGATCACAACCTCCGAAACCCGTACAACCCTGAAAGGGTTCCTCTCAAGACAAACCCTTTTCAGGGTTTCATTTTTATTGTTGGCATTCCCAGGGTTGTCGCTGGCGCTCCAACCCTGGGCTAGGGCTAGCGAACGCCTTCGGCGTAATCAAATTTCAAACGGATGCAGAGCCTATCTGTCTCATCCGTATGCCCGTTCGTCTCGTATTTGCTACCATTCGCGTATTAATCATTGCCATTCGAACCTCTCCCGGTTAGGATGCGCCGCCAAAAAGGAGACCCTATGAAACTGAGAATTCTCATGATCCTCTGTTGTGTCCTGGTACCCGCTGCGTCGAGCTTCGCGCAGACTACTCCTGAGAAGGCCCCTGACATCAACGCCGACATGCGCAGCGGCTTCAATGAAGTTAACGAGTGGGTGACGAAGGCTGCCGACATGGTTCCGGCGGAGAAGTATAGCTACAAACCGGTCGACACAGTCCGCACTTTCGGCCAGTTAATCGCCCACGTAACTGACTCTTATAACTACTTCTGCGCTCGCGGTGTGGGAAACAAAGTGGAGTGGTCTGACGCCGTCGAAAAGGGAGCGACCGATAAAGACACGCTGCTTCCGAAACTGAAAGAAGCAGTCGGCAAATGCAACGCCGCCTACAGCTCCGGTAACGGACAGCTCAGGCCGTTATTCATAAACGTTGGCCACACCAATCTCCACTACGGCAACATCATCACCTACATGCGCATGATGGGCCTCAAGCCCCCGTCGAGTTAAGGATACAAATGCGTGATCCGTGCCTCCTAAGAGAGGCATGGATCGCGAAATGCAGTGACTCGGTATTCTTCGATCGAATCCAAAAACACCCAATCATCGGCTAGTTGATAGCTGAGAGTCGTGTCGGTGCATTGTGTACCGTCGTGGTATTGGACGCTTCCACTCGGCCCTGGCAGCGAGTAACTCGACTCACAGGCAACGATTCGTGTTGCCAAATCAATTACTAAAACTCCAGCGTCGTAAGGCGTATCATCCAGCTCACGCCCTTGGTACCGTCTCAAGGAGCTTGCAGGAATCCTTTCGCATTTGTGAAACTCGTTGAGCGCGGCTTCAAGCTCCTCGATAGTTTTTGGTTCAGCTGATAATGCTGCGACCAAAGCGTCACCGACGGAACCGTGAACTGTTGCGTTGATTGAATTATGAGAATCGAGGAGATTGAGTCTGATTTCTGACATGTGAGGAATCCTTTCTGAGCGTGAGGTAAAGCGAACGTATTGTGCTACAAAGCGGAATAAATGGAAAGCATTAACTGGTCGTGGATTCCCTTTCGGATCGTAACCTGAGCCTTGTCTGATCACAGGCTGGAAACTAGAATAGGCTAGACGATGACATTAGTGATCGAAGCACACGAAATCACTTCACTACCCATTACGGTGGATCCTGAGATTCTCAGTGGTACGCCGGTTTTTCGCGGGACGCGTGTGCCTGTCGATTCTTTGCTTAGTAATCTGGAGGCTGGTGTATCAATCGATGAGTTTTTAGAAAACTTTCCAACCGTCTCCCGGGAACAAGTGTTAGAAGTACTAAAGTTTTCTCGAGCCACGCTACATCGAGTATTGAAGTCAGAATGAAGATCCTGCTGGACGAATGCACACCTCACGTGCTGAAGCGTCTCCTCACCGGTTTAGAAGTAACGACTGTGCAGGACCAGGGTTGGGCTGGAATCACTAACGGAACATTACTTCAACTGGCTGAAGAACATTTTGATGTTCTCATCACGAGTGATCAGAATTTGAAATACCAACAGAATCTTGCAAATAGACAATTAGCCATCCTACGACTACCAACCAACAAGGTTCCCATAGTTGTAAGACTTGCCCCAGTCGTTCAATCCGCCCTCGAAAATATCAAAGCAGGTGACTTTGTTGAGATCGGCCTGAAACAAATTGAGCAAGAAAGTTAACTGCGAAGTCATTTAGACAACCAAACGATGACCTCCTTGTTTTCACATTCCAAACCTGTCGTCGGTGTGATCCATGTTGGTGCGTTGCCGGGGACGCCGAGGGGGGAGCGGAGTGTGGGTGAGTTGGCGAGGGAGGCGCGGGAGGAGGCAAGGGTATATCGAGAGTGTGGGGTGGATGGCATCATCATTGAGAACATGCACGATGTGCCGTATCTAAAGGGTGAGGTTGGACCGGAGATCGTGGCGGCGATGACGGCGATCGGCGTAGAAGTGAAGAATCAGTGTCAGTTACCGGTTGGGATTCAGATACTCGCGGGGGCGAATATCGAGGCGATGGCCGTAGCACATGCGGCGGGCCTGGACTTTATACGTGCCGAGGGTTTCGCGTATGCGCATGTTGCCGACGAGGGAATAATCGAAGCTTCGGCGGGGAAATTACTCCGATATCGCAAGCTGATCGGAGCTGAGCGTGTGCAAGTCTGGACTGACGTGAAGAAGAAACACTCAGCCCACGCGATCACCGCTGATGTGAGCCTCGGCGAGACGGCCGAGACCGTGGAGTTCATGGGTGCGGATTGCGTGATCGTGACCGGCAGCGTCACCGGTCAGGCGCCCAAAGTTGCTGACATACAGGAAGCGAAGAGTCATTGCCATCTACCCGTGATTCTCGGCTCGGGTATTAGCGAAAGCAATCTCGAACAATTTTATGAGGAAGCGGACGGCTTTATTATCGGAACGTCGTTCAAAGTAGACGGGCGATGGTCCAACGCGGTCGACCCGCTGCGAGTCACTCAATTAATCCGCCGGTACGAAATCCTCAACAGGTGATACCAACTGAATGTTCCGGGCGTTTATGCTGAACTTCGGCCCAAAACAACCCGGTGAGGCTTCGGCGTTGAACTCTCCTTCGATGATGGCGTCTGCCATTTTGATTTGAGATCCGGTAGCTAACGACTCATTTACGTAGCCAAGTCCGAAGTTCGGCTGGTCGCCGTCTGCTAAGAAGACTGATGCCATCAACGCTTCTACAGGATCGCAGTGCTCATAAATGTACGTGCCCGTGCCCCCGAAATGGAGCTTCGCTTTCACGCGAATAAACTTCATGTGATACGCCTCGGCGTTTGTCGCAACCTTGCAGTAAGGCAACACACGAGCGCGAACCCAAAGTTCGGAAGAACCAAGGCCGGCCCCCACACCGACACTAAGCGCCACCACTAACGCGATAAGCTTTCTCATAGCACACCATCCATCAATGGGATATCTTTATACAACTTTCATATGAGGTCAACAAAAACGAAGTTGCTGATCATTGGTGCGGGGCCTTTCGGTCTGGCAGTTGCCGCGCAGGCAAGATACGAAGGCATCCACCACGTGATCGTCGGAAAGCCGATGGAGTTCTGGCGTTCGAACATGCCCAAAGGAATGTTCCTCCGCTCTGCTTGCGACTGGCATTACGATCCGCAGAACGTGCACACGATTGAGGCGTATCTAGAGTCGCGAGGTCAAACACCCAGGGACGTCGAACCGTTATCGCTCGACTTCTATCTGACTTATGTCGACTGGTTTCAAAAGCAAAAGAACATTCAGCCATTTCCGGTCTACATCGATCGCCTCGATTCTTCAGACGAACATTTCGTCGCTAGCACAATCGATGGCGACGTCATAAATGCAGACAATGTCGTGCTTGCGCCTGGATTCCGTCACTTCGCCCACATTCCGGATGATTTGAAAGCAAAGCTACCGTCCGGCAGTTTTCAACACACATGCGAATACGTAGACTTCAGCGACGCCGCGAACAAGCGCTACCTGATCGTCGGCGGACGCCAGAGCGGCTTTGAGTGGGCCGCATTACTTCTCGAAGCGGGTGCTGCTGCAGTTCATCTTTCACACCGTCATGCGAGTCCTGCATACGCGGTGGCCGATTGGTCGTGGGTGAAACCGTTGGTCGACAACATGGTTGACGATCCAAGCTGGTTTCGCCGCTTATCGCAAAAGGAGAAGGACGACATCAGTTATCGCATGTGGTCCGAAGGCCGTCTGAAGATCGAGCCGTGGCTGGAGTCGCGGCTGCGAAGCGAGCGTGTGAAGGTGTGGCCACACACTGAGATCGTTAGTTGTGTCGCAAACGAGAGCGGCGAGTTGGAGGTTAAGTTGACGAACGGAGAAGCAATCACAGTCGATAGGATAGTTCTTGCGACTGGATACAAAGTCGATATTGCGCGCCTGCCGATCTTAGCTGCCGGCAATCTACTGAAGGAGATTGAGACGCGGAATGGGTTTCCGGTGCTTGACGATCACTTCGAAACAACTGTACCGGGCTTGTTCATCACGAGCATGCCCGCGGTACAGGACTTTGGACCATTCTTTGGCTTTACTAATTCAGTGCGCACATCGGCGCAATTGATCATTGCGAGACTGTGCTCTGAATCCGCCAGGTGCCGTTCCTCTTAACCCAGACGTCGGCAAACGGCCAGTCCCTGATCGAATCCTCGCCGTCGCGGACTTCCAGGTAGCCATGAGCCACCGCCAGCCGGCCAAACACCTTCACGTGATCCACCTTGCTCCAGTAGATCTTGTCAGTAGACTGTTCTTCCATCCATCGGATGTCTTCCTCTCGAGACATCTTCAGGTTACCAACGGTCAACGTGAAGTCTTCGGTCTCAATGCGCTCAAAAAATGCGCGGTCGTGGCGTGTCTGCGCCGGACCGTACTGACGATAGAGGTCACGAATCTGTACTTCATCTTCAGTCAGCGCAACTTCAGATGGAATATAAATCGCGACCGGAACTGCTCGTTGGCTGCTACGCACTGGCTTAATAAGATTCGTGAGGACCAGACCAAAGCTGAAAGCAACGAAGGCAACAAACAGACGAAAGAAAAGTTTGTTCATGTACGGCACCTCCGGACAAATTGCGTGGTCAATAATTTACCA
Source organism: Pyrinomonadaceae bacterium (assembly GCA_035606195.1). GTDB lineage: Bacteria > Acidobacteriota > Blastocatellia > Pyrinomonadales > Pyrinomonadaceae > PSRF01. Next base: position 12,662 of record DATNFX010000108.1, on the reverse strand, counting down.
CATAGACATACAGATAACGCAGCAAAACTACGCGGCTTGCACGCCCTTCTTGTCGTCCGGCGCTTTCTCGCCTTTCTCTTTGGCCTCCGGATCGCCCTGCTTCGCCGCGGCGTTCTCGATCTCGGAGTTCACTTCCCCACCAATCAGCACGGCCGCACCCGTCAAATACAACCACAGCATGAGTATGATCACGGCGCCGAGCGAACCATACGTCGCGCTGTAGGAGTTGAAGTAATGAAGGTAGATGCGAAATGCGAGCGACACGAGCAACCACAGCACAACACCAATCACCGCTCCCGGTGTTAGCCATTGCCACGCCTGTTCGCGAAAGTCGGGTGCCAGGTAGTAAATCAATGCAAAGGCGAAGGTCATACACGCAAGCACGACGGGCCACTGAATAATCTTCCACCCAATCGGGAAAACCGGACCAAGCCCGTAATGCGCTGCGAGCCACTCTGCAATACGCCCACCAGCAACGACGAGGATCAGTGCGCCAATAATCAGAATCGAAAGCGCAACGGTTAATCCAATCGCAGTCAATCGCTGTTTCCACCACGGGCGCGATTCTTTTAGATCGTAAGCAGTGTTGAGCGACTCTGTGATCGCGCCCAGTCCATTCGACGCTGCCCACAAGGCTGCCAGGATTCCGAATGACAATTTTCCGGCACCACTCGACTCCGAGACTTCATACATCGTGTTGTCGATGAGTTGAAATGCCGACGGCGGCATGATGCGAGCAAGGTACTGAAAAAATGTGTGGCGGGTGCCGGTGCCTGACCCGAGTATCAGGCCAATAACTGACGTTAGAAAGATCAGAAACGGGAAAAGAGCGAGCAGAAAGTAGTATGACAACTCGGCGGCGCGGCCAAACACGTTGTCTTCCTGGACCTCGGCCCAAACACGTTTCGTCAGTTCACGCCAACCCAGACCACCGAGCTTCCATAGTGACGCCATGGCAGTTTCCTTTGCTACTGGTTTCTACGCGTAAATCTTGTCATGGATTTACGTGGATGCATACGAATCCTTGTTGATCCCCAGACACACTTGGATCGGGTCAGCACAGGGAGCAGTAGCGACCTGGTGAGTCAACGATTCTTGACACCCATCGCTACCAGGTCGCTACTGCTCCCTGTACTGACCCGATCCAAGTAGCACGCTTTAGTTGCGAGGCAAAGCCAGGCCACTGGCGGGTGTCACTGTTTTGTCACAAAGTTGAGGTAGTTTCCGGCTCATTAAAAATTTCCCCGAACTGATGTCGATTTTGGCATCCGCCGTTCGACTTAATGTTGAACGACGCAATAGATTGCCCGGAACTATGAATAGAAAGGAAATTTATGGGAACTAAACCTACGCACGAACAAGCACAACTGCATCTGCAGGTCTACGATTTACGACGCGAGGCGCGACTGCGCCAGGCACGTGACTGGTTTCAAAAGAGTTACCACGCCGAAACTCTCGAGGAGGCGATGAAGCTCGCGGCGCCGGGAACAGAGCACGGCAATTTTCTCGGAATGGTGATTGGATACTGGGAACAAGCCTGCACGCTGCTCAACTACGAGTTGCTTCACGAAGATCTATTCTTTGAGACGAGTGGAGAGTTCTTTGGCGTGTGGGAGCAATTGAAAGGAGTGGTACCGCAGTTTCGTGAGGCGTTCAAAGATCCAAACATGCTTGGGAATCTTGAGAAAGCCGCGAAACGTTATGAGGAATGGTCGGAGCAACGCAGCCCCGGAACCATCGCCGCGATGAGAGAATGGATGAAAGAGGAACAGGCAAAAGCAAAATCCGCCGGCGCGTAAACAATAGTATTCGGTAGGTTCAAACTAACGCCGAAGGCGTTCGCTTATTACGCCGAAGGCGTTCGCTAAATTCAGCCCAGGGTTGGAGCGGCAGCGACAACCCTGGGTCGTTGTTTCCGAATAGCATTTAACCCTGTAAGGGTTCGGCGCGAGAGGAACCCTTGCAGGGTTTGGCGCTTCTCTAAAATTAGTTCCCAGGGTTCTCGCTTCGCTCGAACCCTGGGCTAAAATTAGCGAACGCCTTCGGCGTAATAACTATTTTCTCGGCTAAAATTAGCGAATGCCTTCGTCGTTAATAACTATTTTGTTGACCACTTAAACCGCACCTCAGTACTATATTTCTGGCACTGACCTCCGGCCACTCATTCGCGCCACCAACCCGCCTCTTTTATCCCACTACGAGGACAACCATCATGAAAAGTACAAAATGTGTCGAATGCGGCTTTGTGGGCTGGGCTGACGCTCCGAACTGCAAAGCCTGTGGCGCTTCACTGAGCCAGCAGTCGCACAGCCTCCCACTCGCATCACCTGTCAGCAATGCCCATTACAATCAATGGGACGAGCCCGAGACTCCGAAGAAAGGCCTCGCAATCTTCGCCCTCGTGCTCGGTATCATCAACTTCTTCACTCTCGGTCTGCTGGCTATCGGTGCAATCGTAGGGTCCATCGTTGGCTGGGTGGCGATGAAACGTGCCAAACAGGACCCCCGGCGCTATGGCGGACATGGAATATCGCTCGCCGGATTCGTCTTGAGCATAGTTTCGCTCGTTTCCTTCGTGCCAATCGGTGTCATTGCGGCTATCGCGATTCCGAATCTGCTCGCGGCCCGGAGAGCCGCGAACGAAGGCTCAGCAATTTTTTCAATGCGGCAAATCTCAGCCGCAGAAATCACGTATCAAAACAATTTCGGCAAATATGCAACGCTGAATGAACTGGGCGCACAGAACCTGATCGATACAAGGCTTGCGACGGGCACCAAGAATGGTTATACGTTCGCGATTGAGTTAACGACGAATGAGGCTAACGCTGAAGCGTTTGGGGTGACAGGTGTTCCGGTTACTTACCGCAGCACCGGCAATCGATCGTTTTATGTCGACGAGACCCAGATTGTGCGAGCTGCCGATAACTCAGGAGCACCAGCCTCAAAGGTAGATCGGCCTTTATATCAGGAGGCTGAGTATCCGCCGCTCGCGCCACAGCGGCCGCCCGATTATCGTCCGCGAACTGTATACTAGCCGCATGGCAACAGAAGTATGCGTTCACATCGATGGCATCAGCGATATCAAACACCCGAAGCAGAGAGTTTGCGAGGAGTGCGTAAAGACCGGAGCTAGTTGGGTGCACTTGCGCACGTGCCAACAGTGTGGCACGACTCGATGTTGCGATAGTTCACCAAATCAGCATGCTTCCAAGCATGCGCGTGCGAGTGGTCATCCCGTAATCGCATCGGCTGAAATTGAGGAGCGTTGGTTGTACTGTTATCCCGACGACGCCTTCGCCGAATATTAGCCACAAAAGGCACATAAAGCACAAAAGGCACACAAGAGGTTAAGGGTCACTCAACCCATAAACGATTTGTGCCATATGTGCTTTTTGTGGCTTAGGGCCAGGGGATGACTTTGGCCTTCTTTGTTGGAGCCAGTATTTGCGGGCTGAGAGCGACTGGTTTTGGTGATTCGAACTTCGGTTTTACCACAACCGGTTCTTCGCTAACCTTAACTTCTTCTGCCGGCTTTTCGCTGAGGATCGGGAGGGAGTTCACAGCGCGTGAGGGCGCGGGACCCTTCTTTATCGTTGGACGCACGAGATTCGCAGTTCTTACTTCGGCCGGAGCTTCGGTGACGACAGGCTCAGGCAGCGGCGGTGGTGGTGCGGGACTGGTAACTCTCGTTTCTATCTTTGGAGGTTCTGCGAGCACCGGCGCAGGTGGCAAATCATGAGCTTCCGATTTATTCAATACGAGTGCACCAAAGGCACAGCAAACAATTACTACGAACGTCGCAATTACACTGAGGGCAAGAAATCTTCTTCTCGACACATTTCGGTATAGTTGGATTCGTGGCTGGATCGTGTTTGGCGCCGGAGTGTCAAGACAACGCGCCACCTCCGCAAAGGTTCGAGCTGTGGCCCACGTCTGTGCAGATGCACCACAACGAGTAACGGCTTCAGTACGCGCACCAAACTCCATCAGAATCTTCACAGTCTCGGTATGACCAAAGAACGCCGCCAGCGCGAGCGCCGTAAACTTGTCGTTACGCGTGAGATTCGGATCCGCTCCATGCTCCAATAACAGCCGAACAATTTGTGCATGGCCGCAACGAGCCGCTTGCATCAGCGCCGTCGTCCCGTGGCGGTTACGCGCGTTGATATTTCCGACACGCGGCAACAAACACGCGAGTGCCTCAACGTCGCCACTCTCAACGAGGCGCGACAGTTCATCCGTAACGTCCAATGCTTTCGTTGCTGCTGACATGTCAATGGCCAATCGTGATTCGATCGCCAGGTTTGATAATTGGATCTTGTATCTTTCCTGATTCGATTTCTTTTAACTTGAATCGAGTCACAACCAGGAAACCTTTGCCGTCGTCGCGACCAATTCGCGCTTCTTTGCCATTCGTCGTCGCACCGCCCGCAGCGTTGATCGCCTGAGTCAAGGTCAGTCCTCGGCGGTACATCTTTTCACCCGGCAACTTGACTTCGCCGCCGAGATAAACAAACTGCGACACCGGCGCGAGCAGAGTGATCACATCCCCGGGGCGCACCAGCAGATTCATCTCACTTGCCTTTGCGAGTTCCGCTTCAAACGTCTCGTTCGACTCGTTTCGCACAACCGTGACTCGTTCTGCTTCAGGTAGCGGTTGAGCATCGGCGACGACGACATAAAGCGGAATTGCTTCGCGCCTGAGTACCTTCGGGCCCGATTCTTTCACGAGCCCACTCACGAGAATCGTGTGACTTGCATAATCGCGAACTCCAACAACGACCTTTGGATCTTCTACCAGGGCACGACGCTTCAATTCGCTTTCAACCGCGGAGCTGATTTCATCAACGGTGAGTCCGGCAGCGGCTAAAGGTTCACCGAGCACTGGGTGTTCCAGGAATCCGGCCGGCGTGATCGTAAACAGCGTGGATTGTGTTGCAGCGTTGTCGTTGATGCGAATGTCGAGGACGTCGGCTGGTCCGACTCGATAAATCTTCGTAAGCGGAATTTCTACAACGGGAGCTGGAGCGGCGGCGTTGTTTGCTTCTTCAGACGGCGGCGGCGCGGCAATTTTCTCGGCCGGTTTTTCAATAGGTTTGGCAGTGGGTTTCTCAGTGGGTTTGTCTGCAGCTTTCTCCGGCTGCGCAGCCGTTTTGGTGTTCATCGCAACCCGTTGAGCCACTGGTTGCGGCGGCGCTGTACGGCGTTCTGCGGCGATTCTCGCGGAGTCTTCCTCCCAAAGCATCGCGCGCGCGAGCCCGAGCCGATCGCGTGCCTCATCGTCTTTCGGGTTGAGCGCGACCGCAGTTTTCAAGCTCTCGATCGCTTTGCGCCATTGCTTCAAATCATAATAAGCGTGGCCTAGCGCGAAGTGTGCATCCGCATTCCGCGGATCGAGCCTCGTGGAACGCTGCAGTATCTCAGCTGCTTGTGCAAAGAGTCCCGATTCACCGTACTTCACGCCCTCCTTGTACAGGCGTTTGGCTTCGGCTTTGTCTTTCGATGAAACAACGGAATTGAATGCGTGATTGGTTGCACTCTGTGCGTAAGCTGTGGGTGCAAGCGACCCGCACAGCAACAGGGCTGCGGAGAAAGCGAGAGATCTGAACATGAGACCCCCTTGAAAAGGAGTGACAAAAACCCGCACGGACTAGGGGGATTAAAAAGGGGAATATGGGTGTGCTGGTTATACCACTTTCACGGCTGGAATTCCACTTTTTATAACTCGGAACGTACTGTAGGGGCGGCCCTCCGTGGCCGCCCTCGGTTGAATACACGAATTCAAGAATCGACAGTCTCGGGTTCGGCGAACACGATTTAAACCAAGGGCGGCCACGGAGAGCCGCCCCTACAGTACGTATTGAGATGTTGTAGGGACTAATCGCTGCGTTCTCGCGATGCGGGGGGCCGGTTTCCTCACAGGTGGTAACGCCACTACCGGCTGCGCTGCAAACTCGTCAAGTGCCTCCTGAATAGGTTGCAGTTTTTCATAAAAGACGACGATCACTTCGCCCTTAACCATGCGACTAACTGCCTGCCGCAGCGCCTGGATCTCGTCAAGGATCACTTCACACTCCGTCGCCGGTGAAACTTCACGAACTGCTTTGCAAAAAATATTCGCAACGTCACCAGATTTCCGTCCGCGCAGATCGTGATCTTCTCGAACAATCACCTTATCGAATCCCTTCGCTGCCACTCGCGCCGCCCGGTCGATCAGCGCATCGTCTCGGTCGCCGGGAACGGTGACGATTCCGGTGACTTGCCGGTCATGCCAGTTTGCAGTCATCCGGCAAATCGCGTCGAAGGCTTGCGTGTTGTGACCGTAATCAACCATCACATGTCCGCCGTTCAAGCGATAAAGATTTGCGCGCCCGGGGTTATTGGCACAGCTGGAAAAATTGATCAGCCGCTTCAGCAAGACACCCTGTTCGACTCCAAAGCAACGACAAGCAGCAATCGCCGCGAGCAAGTTTGCGACCTGAAAATCTGCGGCGCCATTCATCATCACCGGCAACATCGACATATCTGCGATAGTGCGCTGCGTGTCACCGGTGGACTCAATTAACGCGTGTTGCCGCGCGAAGTAAGCCGTGCCACCAGACTGCAGATGACTCTTAACAAGTGGATTGTCCTCACTGAGCGCGAAGTAAACCACCTTCCTGGGAACTCGGCTGACGCGCTCACATTCCATCAGCTTCGCGAGATGTTCGTCATCAGCGTTCAGGATTAGTGTGCCGCCTTCTTTAACGCGCTCCGCCACGAGTGACTTGATGTAGAGAACGTCTTCGACCGACTCGATCCCGTCCTGCCCGATATGATCGTCGCTGATGTTTGTCATCACTCCGATGTCCGACCAGTTGTAACCAAGACCACGTCGCACGATTCCACCGCGCGCAGTTTCCAACACTGCGACATCGACTACTGGATCCGACAACACGACCTGCGCTGACTGCGGTCCGGTTGTATCACCCTTTACGACTTGCTCATCGCCGACATAAACACCATCGGTCGTCGTCATTCCGACGCATAGACCAGTTCCCGAAAGCACATGACTAATCATTCTGGTAACTGTCGTCTTTCCATTTGTTCCGGTGATGGAAATGATCGGGATTCGACTCGGCGCATCTGGCGGAAAAATCGCGTCGACGACTGCCTGTCCGACTTCACGCGGCATACCGGCCGATGGATAGTGATGCATTCTCAGACCAGGCGACGCGTTCAACTCGATTACGCCGCCGCTCGTTATCGGTTCCGAGATATCCGGAATCACGAGGTCGACACCGCAGACATCAAGCCCGACCAATCGCGATGCTCGTTCACACATGCGAGCGATGGTTGGATGAACTTCATCGGTGACGTCCCGCGCCGTTGCTCCAATGGACAAGTTCGATCGATTGGAAAGTGTGATGTGTTCGCCTCGTTGCGGAACTGTATCGAGAGACATCCCCGCGTGTTGCAGGTGTGCGAGTACATCAGAGTCGACTTTGATCTTCGTCAAAGGTTTCTCATGTCCCTCGCCGCGCAACGGATTCTTGTTTTCAATCGCGATCAGATCGCGAATGGAGTTGACGCCGTCGCCGATGACATGTGGAAGCAGACGCTCACTTGCTGCCACCATTCGACCACCAACAACCACCACGCAATAGTTACGCCCGTCAAACATCTCCTCGATCAGAACCGCTGACGAGAACTTCTTCGCGGCTTCGAAAGCAACTCTCATTTCGTCGGCAGTGGAGACTTCGAGCGAGACTGCATTACCCTGTCGCCCGTTCACGGGTTTGACGACTACTGGCCTGCCAAGCTCGTCTGCGACTTTCGTTGCTTGCTTGATTGTATAGACAACCTTGCCTCGCGGAACCGCGATACCGCTTCGCTCGAGACGTTCTTTGGTTTCCTCTTTATCCTGCGCAAGCTCAACCGCAATCGCACTCGTTTGCCCCGTCATCGCTGCCTGAACGTAATGGAGGTATTTTCCATAACCGAGCTGGATGCGATTGCCGGTGCCGTCCCGGCGCCAAGGGATGTTGCGTTTCTCCGCAGCGTCGATAATGGCGCGTGTCGTCGGACCCGGCTCAGCATCTACAACCATCCGCTTCGCCTTCTCTAAAACTGGGTCTAAAGGAAATATTCTTTGACGCAACACTGCTTCAACGAGCTTCACTGATTGTTCCAGTAGATATGTGCTGGCTTTCTCCGCGCGAAATTCGATCGCGACATTGTAGACGCTGCCATTGTCGCGGCGTGTCTTACCGTGCGATCTACCGATGCCGGTTAGCTCGGTCAACTCGAGTGCGACATGTTCGACGATATGTCCGAAGTAAGTTCCTTCTTCGAGACGGGTCAAAAAGCCCCCTGGGTGTCCCAAACTGCAGTGGTGATTCTCGATTCCGGGAAGAAGTGTGAGAAGCCGTTCGTTGAAACCTCTGAACTCACGACTTTCGCGCTCCAGAAGCTCGCCGAGATCCAATCGCATCAATAGCACTGGACGATGGCTATAAACATTCGGACCGTGCAGCGTGCGAATGCTTTCGATTTTCATGGCGTGATGGCCTTTCAACTTCATGCAGATCCGGCGTCAATTCTTGTGCCACCAGCGTGAGAAAAAGCTGTGTCAGCAACATGTTTAGATCGTTGAATTGTGAAATCGAGTTTAGTTGTAGGAGCTTAAAGAAGAGATGAAAGTACGTATGCGCACAGAAGATGTTTGACATTACTACGTGAGTGAAATCCGTGCGGGTCGTTTTCAATACAAGAATCGCACTTGGACACAGTCAGAACCGCCTCGCGGTAACGGGTGGGTACGCCGTAGGCTCCTATCGAAAAACGCTGCGCGGCACCCACCCGCTACCGCGAGGCGGTTCTGACTGTGTCCAAGAATGATCTCAGACCTCAATCGTCGACGCTTTCCAACATCCAGATGTCGACGCTTTGTTGCTCGGCGTAGTGCAGGATGGGTTGAGTTTTTGGCTGCGCGATTTGCTCAGCTTCGAGCATCGTCGATCCGAAGTCCGTTAGCTCTGCTTTGTAGAGCTCCCACGGTTCGTGATAGATCCGCGCCCGGTAGATCTGTCCTTCGAATTCGGAATATAGAAGATACCGCTCGGTGAGAAAGAATTCACGCGATCCGGGCTGTGCTTTCGGTAACGGATCACCCACAGCCCACGTCGCCTTAAACTGCGCCGGTGGATCTTCTCGACGTTTCAATCTGTATTTGATCTTTCTTTTACCTTGCAGATCAATGTCAGCCGAGTAATAAGGCAGATGATAGACCGCGCGCGCCGCCAATACGGCTGCCGTGCTATTCGCATCGAGCGAAAAGAACCAAACCCCCGGCACGCCGTTGTAATGAACATACGTGCGCACGTTCAACTCGTGCATCTCGTCCAGACCGGGAAGCGGCGGCATGTACGGCGGAAAACCGCGTATATCCCACATCGTGAACGGCACGATCCCGATCCATGCTGAGTCGCCGTAGGTATCGATTTGAAGAGCGGCGGGAATGTGTGGGCGCAGAAGGTTCTCGCTGATGCGCCAGTGCATGAAAAGAAGTTTGCCCCACTCCTGATGCATTACCGGCTGGCCGTTCGGTCGATGCCGAAGTGCCAGCCGGTCAACGTCAAGTACCTTACGCATTCGGTTCCTCGAGTTAACGTTTACGCTGCCGCAGATCCAGTCTCTTTGCGGACCTGTGCAGTCTCACGAGCGCCATGAGTCAAAGAGTTCGGCGCGTTCAGGTTTGCTCCCGGAGTAACACCTACGCCGAGTCGCTCAACCAGCTCACCACCAAGCCAGCCGCCCAGCAATGCCCCAACCACAGCAATGAAAGATAGCGCGAGCGCTAAGGTCGAGGGCACTTGCGGTGAATTCCATCTCAATAACCAACTTGCGATAAACAATATCACCACACAGAGATTTGTAAGACCGTGCAGCAGGCCAATACTAGCCGCCCGCGTGCCCGAAGGAATACCGAGGTAGTCGATCAGGCCAAAGAGGGCGGCGAGAAGCCCACCGATAATTCCGGCTGCGATCATCCAGAATGAAACGGTCGTCCAGGTTTGATTTCCGGTAGCAAGATAGATGATGTCAAAAATCACCGCCGCTGACAGTAGCCCGAGCGGGTAAACAATCAGGATCGGGTGAATCGCGTGACCAAAAATTTTTGCTCTCGCTTCCATTGTTTGTGCCCTCCTTGAGTTAATCTCAGTTACTCAATTCCTGGGCCAAATGGTGACAGGATTGCAGGATTAACACGATTGACACGATTAATCCTGAATTCTGTTAATCCTGTTTCAAGGTTTTCGAAACATCTCGTCGTGTATGGTGGCTATAGCTTCCGCCGGCACCTTCGGTTTGCGGTCGTACGTTAGTAATCCATTAATCTCCTGCTCGATATCCGTCAACTGCGTGTAACAAAACCCGGCAAGAAACTCGAGCGACGCAATTCCCTTCATCAAGTCACGATACTTCGCCAGCAACTCCTCAGACGTGTTGAATGAATCGTAAAACTTGTACAGCAGATCCCGCTTCTCCGGTGGAACATCCGGTGGGATGTTCAAGAATCCTCCGACCTCCGAGAGGACGATTGGCTGTCCACGATATTTCGACCCGCGCGCAAACAGCGGTTTGTCGATCCAAACCTTCGGCGGCAATTGACCGCCATGCGACATCTCTTTGTACCGGTCGGAGAGTTTCTCGCTGGTTGGAGTGTAGTCGTGAATCGCGCAGATGTCGGTGATGTCGGTATGTTCCCAACCATCGTTATCGATCACTGGTCGCGTGGAGTCGAGCCGTCTCGTGACGCGCACCATTCGTTCGATGAACGCATATTGTCCTGCATGCTCCTGACTCAATCCCGGAAAGCCCATGCTCTCGTTTACGGGAACCCATGCGACGATGCACGGATGGTTGTAGTCACGGCGCACGGCGTCCTGCCATTCAGCCGATAACAGATCTTCACCCTTGGGAGACCACTCGCGCGCGTTCGGCATCTCTTCCCAAACCAGGAGGCCCAGACGATCGCACCAGTAAAGCCAACGCGGATCTTCGATCTTCTGGTGCTTTCTGACGCCGTTGAACCCAAACATCTTGATCCAACCAATGTCAGTCTGCAGCGCTTCATCTGAAGGAGCGGTGAGATAACCTTCCGGCCAATAACCCTGGTCCAACACCATCTTCATGTAAATCGATTTGCCGTTGAGGAGAAACTTTCCGTCACGCAATTCGATACCGCGCAAACCGACATAAGAACCGACTTCATCCAGAAGGTTCTTGCCGTCATAAAGCCGGACCTGCAAATCGTAAAGATGCGGAGATTCAGGCGACCAAAGCTTCGCGTATGGAATCGTGATGCCGAGCCGTCCTGTCGCTACCGCGGTCTGGTCTTCGGCGATCGCGACACGTCTCCCTTCTTCGAGCACCTCGACCTCGACGCGCCACGCAGATGACGGCGCGTGAAGAAACACAGTCAGTTCAAGAAGATTTCGCTTGGCGTGGGTGACAACGCGGAGCTCTTCAATTCGAATGGGTGGCACCGGCTCGAGCCAAACCGTTTGCCAAATTCCGGTGGTGCAATAGTAATCGATACTTTCCGGCAGACCGGTGTACGACTGTTTACCTCTTGGCTGTTCCGGATCCTGTCGATCTTCGATGCGAAGAGTTAATCGATTCGAACCGGATTTGAGATACGGTGAGATCTCGAATTGAAACGGCACGTGACCGCCGCGATTGTGACCGACTTCCTGTCCGTTTACCCAAACAGTGCAGGAGTAGTCCGCCGCGCCGACATTGAGGAGCAAATCACGTTTATAGAATTCGTCGGGAAGGTCGAATGACCGCGCATACCAAACGACCTCGTGAACCGTCTTGTCGTTGATACCCGAAAGCTCGGTCTGGTAGCCAAACGGAACATTGATCCGCAACGGCAACGTGCGGCCGTCGTACCAGCCGAGTTTCATTCCTTCCTCAGCATCGTCAAAGGCAAACTCCCATTCGCCGTTGAGATTGAACCAGATACTGCGTGCAAATTGTGGGCGTGGGTATTCAGAGCGGGGGATCTCTTTTCTGCTAGGAATCATGCTTAACGGTGTCATAACCTGCGAAGCAGGTGAAAGCATATAGCCTGGGGCGCAAGCCCCAGGAATTCAAAATGTTAGAACGTTGAGCCCGCGAAGCGGGCGACAGCTCCTTGCACTTTCGCCCGCTTCGCGGGCTCAAATCGTTTTTCGGATACTCGCAACCTGGGGGCTTACGCCCCAGGCTTTATTCTACCGCCCGCTTCACGGGCTCGGTTCCAGTATCTCTTGACTGCACATTATGCTTGTGCACGCATCGCAGACCGATGAGTCATTTCGCGAACACAGCGATCGAGACTTTCTTCAAATGGGGGCATAAAACTACCGCGTTCACTCGTCAGGGCTGTGAACGACGGACGCGGCGCGACAAACCCCAGGGCACGTGCCGGGCGTGACTTAACCGCATTCGCATCGCGCCCGCCCTTTAGCGCTGCCAGACGTGCAAACTCGGCCCAGGTCACGTGACCCGAATTCGCCACGTGCCAAACCCCGTGCTCACCGTCTATCAACAGATCCAGCACTGCATTGACGAGGTCGGGAACATACGTCGGCGAAATCGTAATATCTGACGCGGCAACAAACGATCGTCCT
>DATNFX010000107.1:0-15674 GCA_035606195.1 Pyrinomonadaceae bacterium | reverse complement strand
AGCGCTAAGAAAGAAGAGCCGCTCGACACCTCCAGGATGAAGCCGATTCCGGCGGACGCGGCAAAATCAGCCGACATTCCGGCTGTTTCGAGCGTCGTCAGCTAGGCGATTGAACAAGTTTGATTACAGGGTGGTCCATTGGGCCACCCTTTTGTTTTGGACAGGATTACAGGATTGACAGAATTTTCATGATAGATCGTGTAAATCTTGTTAATCCTGTAATCCTGTCTAAGGTATGATTCGTCACCTATGCCCAACAAGATTATCGCTGCGGCTTTGCTTTGCATTGCCCTGACTTCTATAACGTTTGCACAGAAACGTTCAATCCCACCCGCTACGCTTCTCCTCATCACGCAAGCTGAAGACGAACGGCGCTGGGACGACTACTTGCGCAAACTGTTTTCAAGTCCCAACTCCCTGACACGTAAAAGGGCTGCCCTCGCCGCTGGACGAATCGGAAATGAAGACTCGCTCGCTTCTCTCACAGAACTTCTCGAGAAAGACGCCGACCCGAGTGTCCGTGCAATGGCAGCGTTTGCAATCGGTGAAGTCGAGTCGGAAAAAGGCGCGAACGCTCTCGTCGCTGTGCTCAAAGATGGAAAGAGTTCAGTTGAACTCAAAGCGAGAGCCGTCGAGGCGTTAGGCAAAATCGCCGGTGCACTGCCGAGAGAACAGGAAGCTCGTCAGAAGGAGCTCGGCGCAGTAGTGCTGGAAGCCTTGAACGCGGCTCCTGCGGTTCGTCCAACCGGCGATCAATCGTTGATTATCTTCGGTCTGACTGCCGCACTTCGCGCACGACCAGCCAACGCCGGTCCGACAATTGCAAAGTTTCTGACCGCAGCGAACGCGCGTGTACGCTCTGATGCTGCGAATGCTCTGGCACGGTTACGTCTAAAAGATGGAAATGAACAGTTACGAAAATTGTTGGCGTCTGATCCGGATCCAATCGTACGCGCCAACGCTGCACGCGTGCTCGGCGTTACTGAAGATAAAGAGTCGTACGACGCATTGCTGTCCAAAGCCACAAGCGACAACGACTCGCGGGTAAGAATCAGCGCGATTCGGGCACTCGCTTCTCTCAAAAATCCTCGCGCTGCTGACCCGTTGCTGAAACGTGGTGGAGTGCTGGCTGGAGGAAACGCCGGCGCGATGCCGGCGGAACTCAACGAGATCCTCGAGATTGCCACGACCCTCGGTCGCTTAAAGGCGCAAGGCGCTGTTTCCTGGCTGCGCAAGATCACTACCGACCTCAATCACACCGCGCCGGAAATCGAGCTTGCTCTGGTACGCATCGCTCCTGCTACTTACATTGGAGCATTCGGCCCCGGCGATCAGGCAAAGCGAAAAGTTCAGGAGACGATTCTTCTTAACTGGCGCGCCGCGTCGGGTATTGCCGCCGGTCTCGGCGAGATAGCAGCACAGCCTGAGATTGAATCATCGATGCCGGAACTCCGAGCCACGGCACAGTCACTACTCCGCGCGATGCTCGACTACCGCAACTCCGGTCTGACGATAAACACGCTCGTGGCCGTTCACTCCGAGTACGCCATTCCCGATGTGTTACGTGCGCTCGCTGCATTCAAGCCTTCTGACTTGGGAACAGTCGCGCAAGCGCAGCTGAAGGAAAGCGACGTCATCATTCGTAGCACCGCCGCAGACCTGTTAGGAGATCTTCCACCGTCAGCAGAGATCACGAGCGCGCTCGCAGCCGCATGGCCGCAAGCCGCCAACGACACATTGAACGATGCGGCGCTCTCAATTCTCGACACGCTCGGCAAACAGAAAACGCCTGCCGCAAACGAGGTCCTTAAAGAAGCGCTGAAATCCAACGATCTGCTCATCCGTCGCCGCGCTGCGAATCTCTTGAAAGCGAACGACGCCGGAGATTTCTCTGCCCACGTCGGCACGGTGCAAACCCGCAATACCGATGCCGACTACACACGCGCTCTCGGCCGCATCGGAAAAAGTGTCCGTGCAGTCGTGACTACCAGCAAAGGTTCGTTTACTATTGACCTGCTCCCCGATGCGGCACCCCTTACCGTAGACAACTTCGCTCAGCTTGCCCAGCGAGACTATTTTCGTAACGTCACGATTCACCGCGTAGTCCCTAATTTCGTGATTCAGGACGGCGATCCGAGGGGCGACGGGAATGGGGGACCGGGGTACCAGATTCGCTGCGAGATCAATCAGTTGCTCTACGATCGCGCCGCAGTTGGAATGGCACTTTCCGGTAAAGATACCGGCGGCTCGCAGTGGTTCGTGACACACTCACCGCAGCCACACCTCGACGGTGGTTACACGGTTTTTGGACGAGTAACAGCGGGAATGGACGTGGTAGACAAGATCGTGCGCGGTGACGTGATTCAGTCGATTACGATAAAGCAGGGTCCGGCACGAAGAAGAAGTTAGCCACAGAAATGCACAAAAAGCACATAAACAGTACACCCGGCGATTTACTAATGCTTTGTGTCCTGATTAGTGTCTGCGTTGCCGCTTCCTATCAGGAGCTCAACGCACAAACGCCGGCCAAGCCTGCGGAAAAACATTCCTACAAGATCGAGCTGAAGATCGATTTCGACCGGCTGACGTACACGGGCGTTGAGAGAGTTCGCTGGGTCAATCGTGGTGAGAAGCCGAGCTCGATCATCTACTTTCATCTCTATCCGAATCTGCGAACCGCCGAGCCCTCTCAAACAAACGGTGCTCCCACAGAAACAGACGAACCGCGCATCGACATTCTCGAAGTTCGCGCCGGTTCCGACGACACCCAGCTCTATTCATTCCTCGACGATCAGGGCACCACGCTTCGCGTTAACCTGCGTGAACAAGTCGCACCCGAAGACTCTGCCGAAGTCGTTATCAAATTCAAAGGCTCCGTTCCGGAAATCGATCGCGACGAAACGAGTCTGACAACTCACGTCGTGAAACAAGTCAGCGCCGCGCTGCGCAGCGATCGCGAAATGCGTCGCGCGCGCGACATTAATTTCCGTTGCCGCGGCGTGATGCTTCTTGGCTCTGCCTATCCGGTGCTCGCCGTGCACGATGGCGACGACTGGCGACGCAAACTCGAACCCTCGGTCGGCGATTTCATTTTCAATGAAGCATCGGACTACGAAGTAACGGTAGCGACAAATCAGGGCGTGGAAGTATTTACGTCCGGCGTTGAATCTGCTCCGAGAAATGAAAAAACTGGCCAGAGTTTCACCGCCGACTCGCTACGTGATTTTGCGATTCTCGTCGGCCGCGGGTTGAAGAGCGAACACACTGAAGTACAAGGCGTCAACATCCGCTCGATCTACATGGCGGATCACGAACGCGTCGGGAAACGCGCGCTCGTCGTTGCGACTAACTCGCTCCGCGTATTTACGTCACTGTTTGGACCGCTCCCGTTCAAACAGATCAGCATCGCCGAAGCTCCTCTCGTCGCGGGTCTCGGCAGTTGCGAGTTTTCAGGATTCAACATCATCGCCAGCGCCTTTTATGTCGACTTCGACTCTCCCGCCGTGCGCAACCTGCCGGAGATAATTCGCGAACAGCGACCGTCGGTCGAAGAGAGTTTGGAATGGGCTGTCGCTCACCTCGTCGCACATCAGTGGTGGGGCGCGGCTGTCGGAAACGATCCCGCCCGCGAGCCCTTGTTGGATGAGGCACTGTCGTGCTGGTCGGCGCTGCTCTACTACAAGAACACTTACGGCGAGCAACGCGCCGAGGCCGTCCTGAACGACCAGGTGCGTGGTGTCTATCGTCTCTACCGCACGTTTGGCGGCGACGATATGGACGCCAATCGCCCGTCGCGCGACTATCGCAACACGTTCCAGTACGCGGCGATCGTCAGTGCCAAGGGGGCGCTAATGTTTGTGGATCTGCAAAAGAACATGGGTGAAGAGAAGGTCTTCTCGGCGCTCCGCAAATACTACCAGGCAAACGTTTACGAGATTGCGCAACTCGAGGATCTGCGCATCGCCCTCGTCGCCGAAGCTCCGGTTGAACAAAGGCGATTGATTGGACGTACATTTACCCGCTGGCTCACGGCTAAGCGAGGCGATGAAGACATCGCGACCCCGGATCAGGAGCTGGCAGCAACACTGGGTATCACCACGAGACAAGCTCCCCAAAAGTCAGGTGATAAGAACGCATTTAACGCACTGGCTAAAGTGGGAGGATTTTTTTGGCGACAAGTAACACGCATTCGCTGAAGATGAAGCCGTTCAGGTTCGATGAGCTTGCTCGCGAAATTACTCAGCCAAACTCTGAAGGAAGTCACGTAGACAAGAGCCTTGAACGTCTGAGCTGGCTGATGGACGATCTGTTCCGCGTGCCGGTGCTCGGTTGGCGTTTCGGGCTCGATGCTGTGATCGGTCTGATTCCCGGTCTCGGCGACACCGCCACCTCGCTCGTTTCCTTCTATATTCTCGTCGCAGCCGTTCGCTATCGTGTTCCGAAGATCACGCTGTTGCGGATGGGTCTCAACCTGGCCATCGACTACGTTGTGGGAACTCTGCCGGTCGTCGGCGATCTGGCTGATGCGTGGTGGAAGTCGAATCACATGAACGTCGACTTGCTGCGCAAACGCGCGACTGTTTCGGCTGAAGAAGCGCGTTCAGCTCGGATGAGTGATTGGCTCTTTGTTGGTGGAATTATTGTCGGGTTGACTGCGTTGGGATTAGCGAGTGCGGCTGTGAGTATTTATCTTTTAGCGAAGTTGTTTACAGGATTGACAGGATGAACCTGTCAATCCTGTCTAACTTGTCATTCGCTCTAATGCCGTTTTGAGCATATCGAGGCCGCGTTCACCTGCGGCAAAGCTTCTCAATTTTCCTTCGGCATCGAACAGGTAATACGCAGGCACAAATCCCTGCTCGTTCTGAAACGCGTCCTTCAATTTGTGTTCGTTGTCGACAGCCACCGGCTCACTGATTCCATACTGACTGATCAATTCGCGCACGGCTTCAACGTCTGTGTCCGCTTCGTAACGCGGCATGTGAATGCCGATCACGCGCAGTCCCTGTTCTTTCTTTTCATCCCGCCATTGCCCAACACGCGGCAGGTTGTCTTTGCAGATCCCGCAGCTCGCTGACCAGAAGTGAACGAGCGTCGGATGGCCCGCAGCCTCCTCCTCGGCGTGAGCCTGAGTGCCGCCAAACCATTCCGTTGCGCCTTCAAGCCGGGGCAACTGTGTTCCAATCTTCATCGCCATAGTTAAGAGTATCCACAGATTACACAGAGAGAATCTGCGTAATCTGTGGACGGATCCTTAGTTCAGTGTTTTCTGGCCGGGCTTCCATTCAGCCTGGCACAAACCGCCGGTCTGCAAAGCCTGAATCACGCGCAGCGTTTCTTCAGCTGAACGACCAACGTTCAAATCGTGCACGACTTTGTAACGAAGAATGCCTTCCGGATCGATCACGAAAAGTCCGCGCAGTGCGATACCACGGCTTTCGATCAGTACGCCGTAGTTTTTCGCGACGTCCTTCGTTGCATCCGCTGCCAAGGGATATTTCAGACCCTCGACTCCGCCCTTATCGCGTGGCGTGTTCAGCCATGCGCGGTGCGAATAAACCGAGTCGGTAGAAATGCCGATAATGTCCGCGCCGATGTCCACGAAATCCTGGTAACGATCGCTGAACGCCGTCAACTCCGTCGGGCAAACGAATGTGAAGTCGAGTGGATAGAAAACGAGAACAAGCCATTTGCCCTGATAATCAGAAAGCTTTACGGGCTCGTTGAGTTTCTCGATATTCTTCGTTGAGGCCATTTCGAAATCCGGCGCCGGCTGGCCAACCATCGCCTTCTCTGCTGCTACTGCTGTTGCTGACATTTATCCTCCGAGTTTTTTTGATTGTAATCTTGTAAATCCTGCTAATCCCCTAATCCTGTCTATCGTCTTGCGCAACAATCCGGACAGCGTCCTCTGAGCGTCAAGTGAACCGAGTCAGGCTTAAACTTTGATTTCCGCGCCGCTGCCTGCATGAGCTTCGCTGCGTCTGGCAGATCGAAGTCGACCAGCTTCCCGCAATCATTGCAGATGGCGTGATCATGACGATCGAGTTCGCGGTCGTAGCGGCTGGCGCCGTCGCCAAAAGTTATCTCGTAAACCAGGCCTGCGTCCTTCAGGTAACGCAACGAGTTGTAAACGGTTGCGTAGCTGATGCCGGGGAGACGTTGCCGGGCCGCCTCAAATATGTCGCCGGCGGTTGGATGGTCGTCTCGTTCCTGTATGACCTGGTACACCGCTTCTCGTTGCGGCGTGAGCTTAGTTGTCTGTTTTGCTTTCATCAAAAAGAATTTAGACTAATTCTAAAGTAATGAATTGTCAACCGCGGGTAATAACCCGAGATCCTTTATCCAAAACTAGGGCACTACTTAATAACCGGGTGTTGCTTTGCGAAATCGACGATGCGATCGACGTAAGTTTCAAACGGTGGGCACTGAATTCCGTGGGCGGCAAGTAATTCGCCGGCCTGGCGGGTGTCGTAGAGTTGGCGCACGAAGAAGTAAGGAACAGCGTGGTGCGGCAGACCTGTTATTCGGGGCGACGGCGGCAGCATTAGAAAGAATCGCACCCACTTCGCCGGGGCCGTAATCTTCGACCTGTGACCGTCAATCGAGTTCGCAATCGTATTGAACAACTGGTTCGTCGTCAGTGGCGACGGATCAGCCAGTTGCAATGTCTTTCCAATCGCTCGTTCGTCGAACGCAAGCGCCGCCATCGCGTCGACCACAAAATCCACGGGCACCAGATTCAAACTCACCTTGTGGTTGCCGATATTGATCGTCGAAAGCAAGCTCGGCCATTTCAGTAAATAATTAATCAGAAAGTAGACGCCGTCGTACTTCCCTGTTTCGCCAGTTCGAGAATCACCACACACGACCGACGGCCGGTAGATTGTCACGGGCAGATCCCCCTTGGCCGAATCGACTTCCAACTCGGAGAGATATTTCGACTCCTCGTAATAGTTGCGATAACCCGCCTCATGTCGCAGCTCCGATTCGAGAATCACTCCTTCGCGTTTCCCGGCGACGTAACACGTCGAGACGTGATGAAACTGTTTCAGGTGCGGCAGCGAACGCGCCAGAGCAACCACGTTGCGGGTGCCTCCGACATTGACCCGCATGGCCACATCCTCAGGCACGGCGAGATCGTAAACTGCGGCGAGATGGAAAACGCGCGTTGTTTCCTGTTGGACCAACTCCAGATCTGAAGCATTCAAAGCAAGGTTCGGTTCTGCGATGTCGCCTTCAACAAACTGAAACTCGGCGACACTTCGTCCCGTGAGCGACGCGACACGGTTAATCTCATCGTGCGCGCGCGTCACCAGCGAAGGTTGCACGAGCAGAATGAAATTACACTCCTTCCGCGCGAGACGCTCCAAAAGCCGGTTCGCAATAAACCCCGGAAATCCTGTTATGAAGAATGTCTCTCTATCCGTCATCGACTACCCTGAGTATAATTCAGCCCCAAACTCATATTCGAGGAGAACAAGATGAACCCCCGTTTGATGTCTCCGCGCCGGACGGCGCTGGCTTTGGTCCTCTTCATCACCGCAATCTTTTCCATTGCTGCACAGGAAAAGACTCAATGCAACATCAAAGTCACTCTGCTCCAGGTTAACGACGTCTATCAATTTGCGCCTGTGGATCAAGGCAAGAGCGGCGGACTGGGCCGGGTCCTGACACTCACAAAGTCGATCCGTCAGCAAAACCCGAACACGTTACTTATGATGGCGGGCGACACGATTTCGCCGTCAGTCGAATCGATCACTTACAAAGGCGCACAGATGATCGAGGCGTGGAATGCCATCGGACTCGATTACGCTACATTTGGAAATCACGAATTCGACTTTGGACCAGACGTGTTGCAGGAAAGAATGAAGGAATCGAAGTTTCCGTGGATCGCGGCGAATGTGATCGACACGCGCACGAATCAGCCTTTCGGTGATGCGAAACGTTACGTCGTGCGAGAGTTTGGCGGTGTCAAAATCGGACTTTTCGGCCTTGTGCTCCCTGAAACGAAGATCACTTCCAAGCCCGGCCCGAACGTCGAGTTTCGAAATGCCTGCGACACGGCGAAGGAGGTCGTATCGGAGCTGCACAGCCAGGGCGTTAAAGTTGTGATTGCTTTGACACACCTCTCGATGCGCGAAGACAAGGAAGTCGCACGTTGTTCCGGCGTCAACCTGATCATCGGTGGTCACGAACACACGCTACTCGAATCGCATGCGGGTAACGCGCCGATTTTCAAGATGACTTCCGACGCGCGCGAGCTTGGACAGATCGACTTGAACATTCTGCCCACAGGTGAGCTCGACAGCATCGATTGGAAAGTGATGCGGGTCGACAGCACGACAAAAGAAGCGCCTGAGTTCGCGGCAATCTACAAGAAATATTCCGGGCTGTTGACCCAGCTCGCAAAACCCGTCGGTAGCACGACCGTCGCGCTCGATGCACGCAGCGCGGAAAATCGCCAGCGCGAAACCAATGTCGGTAACTTCATTACGGACGCGTTTCGCAAATTCACTGCAGCCGATGTGGGATTCATGAATGGCGGCTCGGTTCGCGCTGACAACATCATCGGGCCCGGCAAGTTAACGGAGCGAGATCTGCTCTCGATCTTGCCATTCAAAAATAAACTCGTGAAGATCGAGGTGACGGGCGCAACGTTGCGTACGGCGCTGGAACACGGCGTGAGTCGCAGCGCTGAAGACTCGCAGCCCGGAGGTTTTCCGCAGGTTTCAGGAATCAAGTTTTCTTTCGACGCAAGCCGGCCGGCCGGGTCGAGACTTGTCGACGTGAAAGTAAACAACTTGCCACTCGACGATGGAAAGAAATATACGTTGACGACGACAACGTTCATCGGGCTCGAAGGTGGGGATGGGTATTCGATGTTCAAGGGCGCAACGGTGGTAATTCCGCCGGAGCGGTTAGCAACTGACGCCGATACGGTAAGAAAGGCGCTCGGCCCAAGAGCAATTGCCCCAAAGGTTGAAGGACGCATCAAACGTCTCGACGCCGCGCAGAAGGCAAGCGCAAACTGTAACTAGTCCACAGATTACGCAGATTACGCAGAATAATTATCTGTGGATGGCTTTGTTATGGAAACTTACGACGACGTAGCAGAAGCAAAACGCTACGAAGCAAATCAGCTTTTCCATGAAGCTTACGAGGCGCAGCTCGCGAACGACTACGACCGTGCTATCGAGCTCTACCAGCGTTCGATCGAGACTTATCCGACTGCCGAGGCGCACACGTTTCTCGGCTGGGTTTACAGTTTTCAGAAACGTTATGACGAGGCGATTGAGGAATGTTTGCAGGCGATTCGAGTCGACGAAACACTCGGCAATCCTTACAACGATATTGGGAGTTACCTGCTGGCGAAGGGCGATCCTTACGGCTCGGTGCGCTGGTTCAAGCGTGCGCTGTTAGCGCCGCGGTATGAGTCGTACGCGTTTCCGCATTTCAATCTGGGTCGTGTTTATGAAACGCGTCGCCGATTTCTCGAAGCGGCTCGGCATTATGGGTTAGCGCTCGAGCAAAAGCCGGATTTTACGGAAGCTGTAGTCGCGCTTAGGAGAATGCAGGAACGATTGAACTGAACGCGGATTTTACGAATCAACGCGGATTGCCATTTTCTCACCATGCTCGTCGACGGCAACGTAGATCACTTCTGCTTCAGTGACGCGCACGCGTTCACTCTTCCCCAGTCGTTCCACTTCCACGATCACACGGACTGTTATTGAAGTCGTGCCGACGCGCACGGTCTCGCAATAGAAACTCACCAGATCGCCCACGAACACAGGTTTGTGAAAGATCACTTCCTTCATCGCCACTGTGACAAAGCGTTCCATATGCGTGTGACGATGCGCTTCGATTGCGCCCGCCGTGTCGATGTAACTGAGAATAACTCCGCCAAAGATCGTTCCGCGTGAATTGGTGTCGCGCGGCAAGAGTGTGATTCGGATCGCCGGGTCTGTGTATTCGTGCATGCGGCTATCGTAGCGGAGGAACAAATAATCAGACAACGGTGTCTAACTCGCGCTCCCCATCAACGCGCCTGGCAGAAAGGTCGTGAGATGATGATTATCTTTCCACTTTGCTTAGACACATTGGTCCTGATCAGCTTCCTTCAGGAAACGAATACGAACTTTGAAGATCTCGGTAAGCTGCTACTCGGTGGGGTTGTGGCAGCGATTGTAGTCGCCGTTGGATTCACAGTTGTGAGATTTCGGCTACGAGATAAAAAGCCACAGACGTCGCCGTTTATCAGTATCAGTTCAGACAAAGATTGAGCCACGGATTTTGGTAGTGGGGTATTAGTGTGTTGCAGCGGATTCATGCAGTGATCGTTAGAGCGGGGGCAAGCCCCTCTTCCTGACTTGTTCTATTCTCAGTTGCGCAAACGTCGAATGGAACTTGAATCAGAAAATAAAACAAGTCAGCAAGAGGGGCTTGCCCCCGCTGGTTGAAAAGGAACCAGCAACACACTATTACCCCACAACGCGGATTTTACCCGTAGTGCTCCAGGGCCCAGTCGGTGATAGCGTGTTTGAGTTGGTCGAGGCCATCGTCAAAGAAGTGCCCGGCGCCCGGAACGACCACCAATCGAACCGTCGTGTTTTTTTCGAGCTCTGCTGCGAGTTTTCGTAAGCGCTCGACGTCGCCGTACTCGTCGCGTTCTCCGTGGACGAGCAACAGTGGTTTGCGACACTCTGCGAGAAAACTGAAGTCGTACTTGTCGAGCGGTGTGCCAATGCCGATCAGATACCCAACACGCGGGTCGTGAATGCCGACCTCGAGCCCGACTCTCGCGCCGAAGGAAAACCCACACAGTGTTATTCGTTGTCCT
This sequence comes from Pyrinomonadaceae bacterium, assembly GCA_035606195.1. Lineage (GTDB taxonomy): Bacteria > Acidobacteriota > Blastocatellia > Pyrinomonadales > Pyrinomonadaceae > PSRF01. The sequence goes on along the minus strand of DATNFX010000107.1, from coordinate 4,831 downwards.
GGGTATTGCTGGGAAAGGTAGTCGAGACCGGCACGAACGTCGTCCTGTTCACCACGTCCGTCGTCGTGTACGCCGGTGCTCTGGCCGACTCCACGAAAATTGATTCGCAGGGCTATCAGTCCAGCATCGTTCAAAGCAGCAGCGGCACGAAACACAACCTTATTGTGCATCGTGCCGCCGCCGAGTGGATGTGGATGTAGGACCAGCGCCACACCTTTAGGCGAACCTTGGCGAGGCTCTTTCAGAATTGCTTCTAACTGGCCGTGCGCTACAGGGATGAAAAGATTGCCGGCTGGATACATCAACCAAAATCCGTCTAATCCGTGTTCCCCAACCTAGCTCGCTTCTTCGCTGGCGGCATCTGACTCACCACCCGCACCTTCTTCGCCAGTCTCTCCGCTCGACATCACGTTATCCGGCACATCTGACTGTGCAGTTGGCGGTGGTGGAGCTACCTTCCTGGACCGCTTCTTAGTCGTCTTGCCTGCCTTCTTAGTCACTTTCTTTGCGGCCTTCTTCGTGGTCCCTTTCTTAGCGGCTGCTTTCTTCGTGCCCTTACCAGCTTTCTTCGACGACTTTTTGGTTGCCTTTGCAGATTTCTTAGCGCCACCTCGGGACTTCGATTTTGACGCGCTCTTCTTTGTTCCCTTACCGGCACCTTTGCGCGCGCCTCTGGACTTCCTGGTTCCTTTTTTGGCTGCCATTGCCTTCGCTCCTTTTGAATTTTTGAGTTTGGCTCAACGTAGCAAAATAATTTAAGACTGTCCACGAATGTTTTTTGCATCCACAGATTACACAGATGTAGACACCATTCACTGTTTCAGCTACAGTTAACTTGCTCTCCACACAACGCGGTCTGGCTTAAAATACAACTGCGGAAAGGCTGCCTCGATGCGAGCTCATAACTCATCGCGCGTTAGTGCCGATTTTCAGCCCTCCCTTCACTATATCCTCAGTCAGTTTTTGCCAAACCAGTCGAATCATTCAGGCGATTTGGCCCCTGATGCCGACGTTTTGCACGACGAAGCGCGCCAGCGCAGAACGGCCCTGGTTGTTGATGACGTGGCCGATGTGACAGAAATGCTTGCCGTGGTGTTGACTCACGCTGGTTACTCGGTAGTCACTGCAGCTTCAGCGCCGGCAGCACTCAAGGCGGTTCGCGAACGCCAGTTTGACGTGATAATTTCCGATATAGGCATGCCCGAGATGAACGGTTACCAATTGGCCCGAGAAGTGAGGCTATTGCCGGGTTATGAGACTGTTCCGATGGTGGCCGTCACCGGCTATTCGATGTTCGACGACAAGGAGCGATCGACCAATGCAGGTTTCAATGCTCACATGACCAAGCCGATCGATCCTCGAGCTCTACTCGACCTGATCGATCAACTGTGAGCCTACGCAAAAGAACCAGTTGAACGATTGATGACGACCTCCTCCCGCACACTCTCCAGGCTTCAGTCCGAACAATCCATCAGAATCATTCAGCTTTTAGCCGGCGCCATCGCCATCGGCATCATTTTCTGGAGACTTCAGTGGTCGACATCCGCGATCTGCTGCGGCGACTTTGATGGTTATTACCACATCAAGTGGACGCGGACGCTTTGGGAGTCGATGAAAGTTGGAAAGTTTCCGCCCGCCTTCCCCTGGCTTCCGCTCACCACGCTGAATCCCAAAGATTATGTAGACCACCACCTGCTCTTTCACATATTTCAGATTCCGTTCGCAGCGTTTTCAGATCCGCGTTTGGGTGCAAAAATCGCGTCGGCGTTCTTTGGTAGTTTGGCAGTTTTCTCGTGCTACTGGCTGTTGATTCGTTATCGCGTACGTTACGCCTTCGTGTGGCTCATCGCGTTGCTCACCTGTTCGGCGCCGTTTCTGTTTCGGATGAACATGGCCAAGGCGCCGCCGCTCGCAATCGTTTTCCTCGTTATCGCGATTCACCTGTTTTTCAAAAGGAAATCGTGGCCACTCCTGCCGCTCGCCCTGGTCTTCACCTGGACCTACGATCTGTTTCTCCTGCTTGTTATGGCGACGGTGTTTTGGATGATCGCGATTGCGATAACGGAAAGGCGGTTTGAATGGCGGCCACTCGTTTTTGTGCTCATCGGATGTGTGGCAGGGTTGGTAATCAATCCCTACTTCCCACACAACCTGCAACTGCTTTGGGAGCACTTGCAGATCAAATTGACCGCAACTGACTTTGATACCAAGGTCGGTTCTGAGTGGTACCCGTACGATTCCTGGGAATTCCTGGGGAATTCCGCCGTCGCCTGCATCGCTATGCTGGTTGGCTACATTGCGTTTGAACCGTCAGAACACCGGCGCGCGCATCACCGGATCTTCTTCCTGCTCCTCTCGACTGCGTTGATGATCATGACGGCGCGATGGAAGCGAATCGCCGAGTACTGGCCGCCGTTTGCAATCCTGTTCGCCGGGTTTTCATTGCAGCCGTGGCTCGAAGGTTTTCGTCCGTACCATCTCACCCGCCTGCCGCCGGACGTTTTGGAGGAGCTCAGCCCATTTCTGGACCGCGAAGAGCCAAAGAACGACTGGCGCGAAATAGGCCGGTTGATCGCAGTCTCGTTTGTGGCGCTGGCGTTGAGCGTGTTTCTCTTTTTTAACTTGCGCGCCACGATCAAGGAAATCGGACAGAGTGAGGCGCACGACTACTACAGTGCCGGTACGGCATGGATGCGCGCGAATGTGCCACCGGGACAAATCGTCTTCAACACTGATTGGGACGACTTCCCTCGCCTTTTCTATTTCGACGAGACGCATTACTACGTGTCAGGACTCGATCCCGGCTATCTCTTCGACAAGAACCCAGACCTCTCGGGTTTGTACGAGCGCATCACACTCGGCAAAGAAGAGGATCCGGGCCCACTGATCCGGGATAGATTTGGCGCGCGCTACGTTTTCTCAGACAATACTCATCACGACTTTTTTGACCATGCGAGAGCGAGCGGGTGGTTTGATATCGTTTACGAGGACACTCAATGTACGATCATGTACATTAGAGACGAGAAAATCGATGAGAGTCATACGTTGCCATAAACTGTTAGTGCTTTTAGTCGGCTTGTTATTCGTGGGCTGCAATCATAGCGCACCGGCGAACTCCACAAACTCCACTCCGGCCAGCAGTACCGCTGCGTCACCAGCGGCATCACCGCTTACCGATTTCGAAGAGGCTCTCCGGTTCGTGCGCAACGGCCAGTACACATATATTTACGTTATCTCGCGGAAAGACGGGAAACCTTTCACGCCCGAAGACAGCGATTTCCTTAAAACTAACGCGCCACAATTCGTGGACAAGGCAGCTACTAAAGATAAGACGAAGGTGGTGGCAGGAACGAACTTCAATCTCGAAGAAGGAAATATGGAGTTGCTGAAGAAGAGGTTCGTGATTGAAGACTATTCAGCGAAGTAGGACACGGATCTTACGGATGTAAGACGATCTTCCCGAATTGCCCGCGGTTTTCCATCAACTCGTGAGCCTGGCGTGCCTCACTTAGCGGGAAGACGCGATCGACAACAGCACGAATCTTCCCTTGTGCCACAAACTTCATCGCTTCGAGTAATTCAGCCTTCGAACCCATAAACGATCCGAGCAAGGTTAGGTGACGAAAGAAAACCTGGCGCAAATCCGTGCGCGCGTCGAAACCACTGGTCGCTCCGCACGTCACTAAACGCCCGTTGTTCTTGAGTGAACTAATCGATCCGGGCCACGTTGCAGCGCCGGTGTGTTCGACGACGACGTCGACGCCACGGCGGCCTGTTACTCGTCTGACTTCTTTTGGCCAATCGTCACGGGTGTAGTTGATAGTTTCATCGGCTCCGAGCTCGCGTGCTTTCGCGAGTTTCTCGTCGGAACTCGCAGTCGTGATGACACGAGCGCCACGCAGTTTCGCTATCTGAATCGCAACTGAACCAACACCGCTGCCGGCAGCGTGAACCAGCACGTCTTCACCTGGTTGCACGCCGGCACGCGTCACGAGCATGTGCCACGCAGTCACAGTCACCAAGGGCAAAGCAGCCGCTTCTTCCCAACTCAACTCCGGCGGCTTTGGAATGAGGTTCGCGCCCGGAACCGCAACCAGCTCACCATAGCCACCGTTGCGACGGTATCCGATCATGTCGTACTCGCGACAGAGATTGTCCTGTCCGCTGAGACACGCTTCGCAGTGACCGCAGGAAACTCCCGGTTGGACCATTACTTCATCGCCTGGCTTGACCCAGTTGACCAGCTCGCCAACTTCCCTGACGACACCCGCGACGTCACATCCCAAAATGTGCGGGAGCGGAATTTCAATGCCCGGCAGCCCGTTGCGAACAAACACGTCGAGATGATTCATTGCACACGCTTTCACCTCGACCAGCACTTCGCTTGCACGAATCGTCGGCTCGGGTACGTCCGTGTACTCGAGCACCTCCGGCCCGCCGTGCTGTTTGAAGATAGTGGCTTTCATTTCGCGGCTTGTTCGCGTGCGTGGTAGGAGGAGCGCGTGAGCGGGCTCGATTCGACGTGATGAAATCCGAGGGACATTCCGATCTCACGCCATTTGGCAAACTCATCCGGAGTTACGTATCGCTCAACCGGCAGGCGGCGAGCGTGCGGCTGGAGATACTGGCCGATCGTCATGATGTCGCAGGAAACGGCGCGCAGGTCGTGCATGAGATCTACGACTTCATCGAATGTTTCGCCGAGGCCGACCATGATGCCGCTCTTGGTAAACATGCCGCGGCCTTCGCGATCCCGCCGAGCGGCAGCGCGCTGCAGCAATGTTAGTGATTGCTGGTAGACCGCGTCGGGGCGGACGCGACGATAGAGACG
>DATNFX010000106.1:0-9874 GCA_035606195.1 Pyrinomonadaceae bacterium | reverse complement strand
CACCATCATCGAGAACGGCATAGACATCCCGCGCGCAAACACCATCATCATAAATCGCGCCGATCACTACGGTCTTTCTCAGCTTTATCAATTACGCGGGCGTGTGGGGCGTTCGAGCCGCAGGGCTTACGCCTACCTGCTAATACCCAGTGAACAGGAGCTTTCACCCATTGCCCGTCGCCGTTTAGCAGCCATTCGTGAGTTTTCTGATTTGGGAGCCGGGTTTCGTATAGCGGCCCTCGATCTGGAACTGCGCGGCGCCGGCAACCTGCTGGGAGGTCAGCAATCGGGGCACATGGAGGCGCTCGGATTCGATCTCTACACGCAGATGCTGGAGCGTACGGTCGCCGAGTTGCAGGGCGAAGAAGTTGAGGATGAGACGAGCGTCACGATCAATTTGGCCGTCGATGTCGCTATTCCTGACGAATATATTTCTGACATGGGTCAGCGGTTGAGAACGTATAAACGCGTCTCTTCCGCACGCGATGAAGCCACTCTCGCGAGTATTCGGACGGAAACTGAAGACCGTTATGGACGCATTCCATTGCCGGTCGACCGATTATTTGCGTACGCGCGTTTGCGCCGTTTATCGGAAGAACTGGGGATAGTTTCGATCGATCGGACGCCGGATGGGGTAGCAGTCAAATTTAGTGAAAAGGCGCGGATTTCGCCGGAAAAACTGGGTGAATTCGTGACTGCGACTGCTGGAGCGGTCTTCACTCCAAACGGTGTTTTACGGCTGGTTTTGCCGGAAGAGGAGCAGGACGAAGTGCTCGACGTAGCTCGTGCCGTGTTGCTACGGCTTCGTGCCAGCGATTAGAATCCGAAACCTATCCACAGATTACGCAGATTTTGCTTAATCTGTGGAATCTGTGGATAAACCACCTTAGGAGTCTTAATGTGAAAGTTAAATATTTAGCGTCCATTGCCGCATTGCTTATCTTCGCGTTTTGCGCGACGAGCGTCTTTGCCCAGGAAGGCGAAACAACAGTCGTTGACGAAGTAGTCGCCCAAGTCAATGACGATGTCATCACGCTTTCTCAGTTGAAGAAGGAGACGAAAGAGCGCATCGACGCTTTGAAGCAGAGTGGCAAGACCGAGCAGCAGGCAATTGATGAAGTTAACAAGCGTCAGGCAGAACTGATTGCGACACTCATCAACGAGAAGCTGTTGTTGCAAAAAGGCAAGGAACTCGATCTGGCAACCGAGATCGAGGCCGAGGTCAACCGCCGCATACTGCAGATTGCGAATGACCAGGGTTTTACCTCGATCGAAAAGCTCTACGAAGCGATGCGTCAGAGTGGCCTCAATCCCGAAGACGTTCGCCGCACGATGCGCACTGAGATGATGAAGCAGGCCGTGTTGCAGCAGGAAGTCGACCGGCGCGTCTATCTCAGCCCTTCGACAGACGAAGTCAAGAAATACTATGACGCGCATCCCGACAAGTTTCGCAAACCTGAGAGCGTCAAGCTTTCCGAGATCTATCTCTCAACCACTGGCAAAGACGAAGCGGCAGTGAGAGCGCGCGCGCTCGAACTGATCACACAAGCTCGGGCCGGCGCTGATTTTGGCGCACTTGCCGCCGCCAACTCGGAGCGCGATAAAAATGGTGAGCGCACGGCTCCAAAAGACAAGGGATACGTCGGTGAGTTTGATGTTCCTCAGTTGCGTGAAGATTTGATGGACGCATTGAAGAATGTTAAAGCCGGTGGAATTACCGAACCTATCCGTACCGCGGAAGGCTTTCAGATCCTGCGTGTTGATGAGCGCATCCCGCCCGGAGCTACGCCTGTTTTCAACGACAATCGCGTACGCGAAGCGATGTTGACGGAGCGCCAGCCGAAGGAGCGCGAGAAGTATCTGCAGACTTTGCGGAACGAGGCGTTTATCAAAGTCACTGAAACCTATCGCGCCGGTGTCGATCCACTCTTGAAGATCGCAGCTCCGGTCGCTGCAAAGGGCAAAGAAAAGAACGACGACAAAAAGTCGAAGAAGCCCTAAATATTTAGCCACGGATGAACGCGGATGACACGGTTGATTCCAATTTTGATCTGTGTCATTGGTGTTCATCTGTGGCAAACCTCGCCTGTGCACAACCCCCGCATAGTCGTTTACAAGCACGAACGTAAACTCGAGTTCTACTCAGATAAAACTTTACTGAAGACTTATCGGATCGGGCTGGGGTTCAGCCCGGTTGCCGATAAAGTGAGCGAAGGTGATGGCGCAACGCCTGAAGGCGAGTTCTACGTCTTCGTGAAGAACAACAAGAGCGCCTATTACCTGTCGCTGGGCGTCAGCTATCCGAATGTCGAGGACGCTGAGCGCGGTTTGCGCACGGGGTTGATCACAAAAGCTCAGTACGACGCGATCGTCGAAGCGCACCGGAAGAAGACGGCGCCGCCGCAGTACACGAAACTCGGCGGTTTGATCTACATTCACGGCAACGGCGCGAAGAGCGATTGGACATGGGGCTGCGTCGCGTTGGAGAATGAGGACATGAAGGAGTTGTACGATTCGGTTTCAGTCGGAACTCCCGTAACGATAAAACCGTGATGCCCGAAATCAAGCCTTTTAAGATTCGTGACGTTGAGATTAATCCGCCCCTCGTGCTTTCACCGATGGCGGGTGTGACGGACGTCTCGTTTCGACGCCTGTTGAAGAGGCGTGGCGGTGTTGGCTTGTCTGTTTCGGAGTTCATTTCGGTTGAGGGATTGACGAGAAACAATCCGAAGTCGAAACGCCAGATGAGGTTCTACGAGGACGAGCGGCCGTTTGCCGTGCAGATCTTTGGTGGACAGGTCGAACGGATGTGCATGGCCGCGGAAATGGCGCAGGAAGTTGGGGCCGACATTCTGGATGTGAATTGCGGCTGTCCGGCGCCGAAGGTCGTGAAGCACGGCGGCGGCTCGGGATTGCTTAAGGATCACAACCGGCTGGCTGACATTCTGAAAGCAATCAGGAAAGTGATCACGATTCCGTTGACGGTAAAGATTCGTGCCGGTTTTTACGATCACACGATCAACGCCGTCGAGACCGCAAAGCTTGCGGAAGACTGTGGCGTGGAGCATATCGCTTTACACGGTCGCACGAAGGAGCAGGGATATCGTGGTCTCGCAAACTGGGATCTTGTGCGGCAGATCAAGGAAGCGGTGCGTGTGCCGGTGTCGGGCAGTGGTGATGTGACAACGATTGAAAGTGCGTTTGCGAAGTTTCGAGAAACTGGTTGCGATGGTGTTCTGATCGGACGCGGTGCGATGGCCAATCCGTGGATCTTTCGACAGATCGAAGACGCTATGCATGGCCGCCCGATCTTTGAACCGACCTTGGCCGATAAACGCGCAATCCTTCACGAGTACTTCGACATGCTGCGTGAAGACATGCCTGAAACTCCGGCCATCAATCGCATGAAGCAGCTCGCGGGACAGTTTACTCGCGGTCTTCAAGGCGGCGCGTTATTCCGCACCTCGATTTATCACTCACACACCGTTGAAGAGGTGCTCGACCGGATCGAGGAATACTTCGAAGCGATCGAATCCGGCCAACCCTACTACGGCGAAGCGGGCGCCCCAATTGAGCCACAGATGAACACGGAAGAAATCACGGATTGCGCCGCCTTCACGTCCTAATCCGCGGCTTCGATCCGCGTTTATCCGTGCCGCTCCCTGTGTCGAGAGCAACCGGCGCGGGATAACCCTTCTTCGCTACTGAACTGATATCAATTACGGTTTCCTTCTTTACATCTTTCAGCGCGTTCAATATCTCAGTGCGCTGTTGCTCTGAGAGATCTTCAAGCCTGACGCCATTTGCTTCCAGCACCGCCCGCAGATTCTCTTCCGTGTTCGTATCCTGCGCGTAGACGTCCCTGTAGAGGTGCAGCTTCCCATCTTCCAGCACGATCGTTTCGTAACGCAGCTCGACCGGCACAGTCTGCTTGAGTTTTACGGTCTTGGTTTTTTCCTTGTCCTCGAGGTACGACGCGATTTCGCCATCCGTGATCTCCGAAGTATTGGAAACTTTCGCGAGCTGCGCCGCGAAGTCCTTCACCTGTGGAGTCGTCAAACCAACACAGCCGTGCGAAGCAAACTTCCCAATCTTCGAGGGCGCCTTGCCGCCATGAATGAGCGACGGCAAACCAATCGGAATCTTGATTGGTCCAAGCGGGTTATCTTTGTCGCCGGCTTTGACAGTTTCACCGGCAGTAACATTCTTCATCTTGGCGACCCACGGCGAATCTGGCGGCGTCCAGGTTGGATTGAAAATTATCTGATTCGCTTTGCGTAAGCCGAACGGGAGGGGAAACTCCGGGTAACCGATGCCGACCTTGTACGACTTCACGAGCGATCCATCCTGAAAGAGGTCCATACGAAACGCCGGAATGTTGACGACCACGCGCGTGTCAGTCGGTACGGCGTTTGGTCCCTTCAGCATCGTGACCGCCGCTCCTGAACCACCGCCACCCTCTGATTGATCGCCTTTGGACCAGTAATCATTGACGACGGTCCTGAGTTGTTTTGCTTTTTCATCGCCGAGAATCTTGCGCAGCTCGTCAGACGCGCGCGTGCGTGCGTCGCTCGCGTTGCCATCGGTGTCTTCGGCGTTGGCTTCCCGCAGTCTTCCGATCTCAGTACTCGAGACGCGCTTGAGTGAATCGATCTGTTCGTCGGAGAGCTTTAGATTCTGTCTCAATTGGCCCACGAACTTCTCGTCGCTGAGCAGTGCATCTAGCAGTGGCAGAGTCACCTGGACCGAAGCCGTGTCTGACGTAGTTGCAGGTGTTGGCGCAGGCGTGGTCGACGCGCTTGGCGACGGCGAAGTGGTGGCGACAGGAGTGTTTGAGTTGTTAGGTGCGACAGTACATCCTGTTAACAAACAGGCAAGAAAAGCGAGACTCACAAAGCGCAGGTTCACGATATTTGGCTCCTCTAAACAGTGTGTTTCAGCGTGAATTGAGCAACAGGCGTTCCAACGACCTTCAATCGTTTACACGGGTTTTCTGCACGATTTACGAACGTTTAGGAGCCTAGCGCGCTCGGTTCTGTAGCAGCGGATAGGGATTGATGTTGGCGCCTTCCCAGTAGCGTTTTGGGTCGGTAACGAGGGCAATCGAGAAGTGAAGATGGTAATTGCCGGCGCCTGCATTGCCGGTGTCGCCGACGTAAGCAATGACCTCTCCCTGTTTCACGAGGTTGCCTTCAGCCAGACCTTCTGCGTAGTGAGACAGATGCGCGTAATAGAAGATCATCTCCTGGTTTGCGCTGAGTTGATAGATGGTCGTGCCGCCGCGTTCGCTCTGAAATAGCTTGATGATCTTGCCGTCCGCAGCCGCGAGAACGGGAGTTTCAGCAGCTGCGGGAATATCGATGGCGTCGTGCGTTCGGCCTTCGGATCGGGCGTCGGAGTAGGTGTCGAGCAACTGGTCCGGACGCACACCCGCGACAGGAACGATCAGGTTCATGCGGCCGACGAAATTTGCAGGTTCGGGCGTTGGCGTTGGAGATTCTGACGGCGGTAACGGTGTGCCTATAGCAATTGGAGCGCCTGGAGGGAGATCAATTGCGGGGACTCGAGGTGTCGTCCGAAACGTGCTCAGAATCGAAACGATCGAAACGATCACCAGAAACAGGACGGACAGCAGGATTCGGAGCTTCCATGGTCCCATGGAAGGCTTTCAGTACAACTCGCGTTCCGTAACACGGATACGACGGATTTGTGAACCGGATCAGCGCTGATCCGATCTTCACATGCGTTTCATCTGTGTCCCCGCTCCGAGGAACCAGCTCGCTCCGACGCGCAGCCGGTGATGCCAGGTGGGCAAGCGTGATGTGTACAAAGCGAATCGTGCTTGTCGTGCGAGGGCGCCACCAAATGCTTTGCCACCAGTCAGTACTGCTGCTCGTTCCGTTCCCAGGCTGATCGCTTCACCCAACTCTTCGAAATGCTTCGTGTGCATTTCATTGCCTTCCATATAAGCCTTGATGTTACGACCCGCGAGTGTTGCTTGCTGGAAAGCGAGCTGCGCGGTGCCGGCAAGAGTAGGTGTGGCGTCCGGATAGAAAGCGATATCACCGAGGGCGAAGACATTGACGTGCTGTGACAACTGTAACGTGGGGTTGACGACCAGCAACCCGCGCTTACTCTTCTCAACATCGAGTTGCTCGATCAATGGACTCATCTTCACGCCGCCGGTCCAAACGACTCCCGCAGTTTTCAGACTCTCGTGCTTACCTTCGTGCTCAAAGGTCAGCTCGCCGGATGTCACTTTCACCACCCGCGTATTTGTATGTACTTCCACGCCAGACTTATCCAGCGCATCTTCGACGAACTCCCGGATCTGATCTCCCATTCCCGGAACGACTCGATCCCCCATTTCGATCACCAGCACGCGCGGCTCGCCCTGCAGCGCCCGGCGTTTGAATGCATCGCGCAACAGGTCAGCCATTTTGGTGGAAAGCTCACATCCGCTCGCGCCGGCGCCAACCACCGCAAATGTCGCTTCGCGCCGTGCGTCCGGAGGCGCAAAATCGGGTGGAATGCGATCGAGCGTAGCCACCATTCGGTGTCGCAGATTGTCGGCGTGGCTGAGTTTTCGGAAGGGCAGAGTAAACTCTTCCGCACCCTCGACGCCCACATAATTGGTCACACCGCCAATCGCAAGAACGAGCGCGTCGTAGTTAAGCGACTCACGACCGGCGAGTGAAACCGACTGGGCCACTAGATCGATCCCGGTGATTGCCGCCTGGACAAAATGAACGTTGTCATCGAGCAGCTCATCATATCGGGGTGCGATGTGCCAGGCCTCAACTTCGCCGCTGAGGTACTCGTAAAGCATCGGCGTAAAAAGGAAGTGGTCAGCGTCGCTAACGAGGGTTACATCGAACGATCCGGCAAGCTCGAGAGCCGTAAAAAGCCCTCCGAAGCCGCCTCCGAGAATCAGGATTTTCGCTTTTGACATTGGCCACGATAGTGCCACAAAAGGCACAAAAAGCACAAAAATCACAAAAGAGAGACTACTGATTCAGCGGGCGTGTAAATCGCGAGGGGAGCAATTGAGCGCCGTGGTTTAAGGGCGCCTTTTGTGTTTTATGTGCATTTTGTGCCTTTTGTGGCTCCGTTTGTGCCTTGTAGCGGCCTCATGTTACATTGACGTTGCTTTTTAAGTTTAGCGGTTGCCGCTTTTAGGCGGAGTTACTGCGGTCGAGGAGGACCATTTAAGCAAGTGGCGTTAGCAAAACAAACCAAGGAACAGATAGTTTCCGAGTTCCGTACGCATGAGTCAGATACCGGTTCACCGCAAGTTCAGGTCGCACTTCTTAGTAAAAGAATCAACGACCTCACTGAGCATTTCAAGACCCATAAAAAAGACAATCACTCGCGACGCGGCCTGCTGAAAATGGTCTCGCAACGTCGTAGTTTATTGGACTACCTAAAGCGAATTGATATAGAACGCTACCATGAAGTGGTAAATCGTTTGGGTCTGCGCCGATAGTTAAACACATTGAAGAGAGCTTCGAATCTCTATTGAGTTAAAGCCCGCGTCTATCGAAGAGCTTGTAGCAGTGCCGAACGTGACGGCGATTGACTGCAAACAAGCTGACGTGTACGGCCCAAAGCTTCGAGCAATAAGGCGGCATGAGCTTCACGGTTCAAGAGGCTCGTGCCGCCTTTTTCTGTAGCCCATAGTCCTACCCCGCATCACGTTGGCGGCCCAGATTCAGCAAGATTGCTTGCTCAAAAACAGCATTGGCGCCCAAATGTTGGCGGCGCCCGCGACCTGAAGTTGTTCAGGTGTAAAGTTCGAAGGAGAACATAAAATGTCAGAAAAGAAATACCTCAAAGAGTCAATTAAGCTCGGCGAAAAGGAGTTGACCGTTGAAACCGGCCGCGTCGCAAAGCAAGCGGACGGATCAGTCGTCATTCGGTATGGCGACACGATGTTGCTGGTCGCTGCCGTCGGTGCTCCTACCCCACGAGAAGGTGTTGACTTCTTTCCCCTCACGGTCGAATACCGTGAATCAAACTATGCCGCGGGACGTATTCCCGGCAATTACTTCCGGCGCGAGGGCCGTCCTAATGAAAAGGAAGTCCTCACCAGCCGCCTGATCGATCGTCCCTGCCGTCCACTCTTTGCCGAAGGTTACCGAAATGAAACACAGGTCATCGCGAGTGTAATTTCAGCCGACCCCGACAACAATCCGGATGTTATTGCGATCACGGGTGCGTCATGCGCGCTCTATCTGTCAGATATTCCATTTTTGAATCCCATCGCGGGCGTGCGCATCGGGCTGATCGAAGGACGTTACATCGTCAACCCGACTTACGATGAAGTGCGTGAGTCGCGATTGAATTTGATCGTGGCCGGAACCGAAGAAGCCATCGTGATGGTCGAAGCCGGAGCCAACGAGGTTTCGGAAGAGATCATGGTCGAAGCGCTGATGTTGGCCCACAAAGAGATCAACCGGCTGTGCCGTTGGCAAAAGGAACTTTACAAAGCACTCGAGATTCAGAAACGCGAAGTGCCAACAGTAGAGCTGAATGCTGAGATGGTGCGCGAGATTACCGAAAAGTTCGGCGAGCGATTGCAGGTCGCACTCGACACGTCAACGCAGGAGAAGCGCGCGAGCTATGCTGCTGTTGACGCGTTGAAGAAGGAAGCTGGTGAGATGTATCCGGAAGATCAGCCTGAGCAGAGAGCGATGGCGAAAACGATCTTCGATCAACTGAAAGAGACCGTCTTCCGCGACGACATTCTCAACAAACGCCGCCGTCCCGATGGCCGAAGGTTTTCTGAGATTCGACCGATCACTTCTGAGGTTGGTTGGTTACCGCGCGTACACGGTTCGGCGCTTTTCACGAGAGGTGAAACACAAGCCCTCGTCTCGACTACGCTTGGCACGAAAGAGGATGAGCAGTTTATCGACGACCTCGAGAAGGGCGAAGTGAAACGTCGCTTCTTGCTGCACTATAACTTTCCGCAGTATTCAGTCGGTGAAGTCGGACGCTTCGGATCGTCAAGCCGCCGCGAGATCGGACACGGCGCCCTGGCGCGACGCGCGCTCGAAACAGTCCTTCCTGATGATTCAGATTTTCCGTACACAGTTCGCATAGTTTCAGACATCACCGAATCAAACGGGTCATCATCCATGGCGACAGTTTGCGGCGGAACGCTCTCGATGATGGATGCCGGCGTGCCTTTGAAAGCGCCTGTCGCCGGAGTTGCGATGGGACTCGTGATGGAAGGAAATAAGTACGCGATCCTGACGGACATCGCGGGTGCTGAAGATCACTACGGCGACATGGACTTCAAAGTCGCAGGCACGCGCAACGGTATCACTGCGTTGCAGATGGACATCAAGATCGCGGGCATCAACGCGCAGATCATGGCTGAGGCCCTGGAGCAGGCGAAGAAGGGCCGGCTCTACATTCTGGGCGCGATGGAAAAGACTCTCGCAGAACCGCGCGAACAGATTTCCGCCCACGCACCGCGCATAATCCAGATCAAGATCAATCCGGACAAGATCCGCGACGTGATTGGACCAGGCGGCAAAGTCATTCGATCGCTCGTCGAGGAGACTGGCGCCAAGATCGACGTGTCTGACGACGGCACGATTTCGATCGCCACCGCGAGTGGCGAGGTAGCGGACGCTGCTGTGAATCGCATTCTTGGTCTAACGGCTGAGGCAGAGGTGGGCCAAACGCATCTCGGCACGGTGAACCGCATTGTCGACTTCGGCGCATTCGTCGAAATCTTTCCTGGCACCGACGGACTGCTTCACATCTCGGAGATCGCAGACCGTCGTGTTAAGGACGTTCGCGACGAGCTGAAAGAAGGACAGCAGATCCTCGTCAAGTGCATCGGTCGCGAAGGTAATAAGAT
>DATNFX010000105.1:0-13932 GCA_035606195.1 Pyrinomonadaceae bacterium | reverse complement strand
CGATGCAGTGGAACGCGAAGCAAACCACATCGGAGTGGAAATTGAGAGCGCCGAGCTCGTCGGTCTAATCCCGGAAAACGCGCTCGATCGAAATGCTGCCTACTTCCCAAAACTCGAAAACTTCTCCGAATCCAAAATCCTCGAACACCAGATCCGGAAAATCTGCGGCTAAGATCCTAGCTGAAGGATCACGCTTCGTAGTCTTTCATCGCGCTGCATCAATCTCAGATATTGGACTTCCTCACGACTCGCCTTGGCTTTAGCAATTTGCGCGAGCGCCTGCTTTTCTTCAGCACTCAACCCGCGTTGTGCTTTGAAACCAATCTTGCGGATCTGAAAACGATCCCAATCACCACGCCGTTCACTATCTAACTCAAAGATCATCGGGCTCGCTGCAAGCCTTCGCAGCGTTGCGGGTGAGGTGCGATATCCCTTACGAGTCCTGATCTTCTCTTCTTCTTTCAGCGTCAATTGCAAAACATCTCTGCGCGTGGGTCTGAATCCGAGTTTACGATAAAACCAGAATGCGCCCGATTCAATACCTTCCTCGTTTTCGTACCCAACTTGATAAGGATCGAGCGAGAACGCTCTTACACCGGTGAAGTGATGAAAGACGTTCAGCGTTCGCGCATACAACCACGCCGTTTCACCATCGCGAAACGTGTAGTACAAGTTGAACCCGCTCTCCATGCGTTCAAAGAAGGAAAGCCCTTCGAAATAACCAATCGGCACACTGTTCTTGTAGATCATCGCCGAATGGCACGCGCGCAGGGGCAAACGCTTTTCGGCAGGTAGTCCGGACAGAAAAAGCTCGACACCACGTCCGAGGTCTGCACGGCACACGTACTTTGGATCGCCGTGTGTAAAGCCGTAGAGCTCTCGATAACGAATCGTCGAGGCAGCGCGCGCCATGTCGAGGGCTTTCTCACCTTGCGCCGGCGACAGCTTTTCCAGCGATGGCGAAGGCTCTGCTAGTTCCTTTCTCAAATCGATCTCGCGTCGTTGGATTAGTGCGCCGCTATGGTAAAACGCTTTTCTCGACGGCGCTCGCATGCCTGTGCGTGACGCGTTGAGGCGCGGCTTCCAGCAAACGTAAATCTGTTGCGAATCGTAGAGTTCGGCCCGTTCTTTGTCCGGCTTTGGTAATTCATTGAAACGGTCAATTAACCAGGCTATCTCTGAGCGTCCTTTTCGCGCCTCAGCCAGCCACTTGCGATAGGGAACGTTAGCTTCAACTGAAGCGTCCTCCGCGAGCAGCGGTATAAATCGCGGCCACGTTTGGGCGAGCCGGTTCTCGTCCTCAAACCACTCCCAGTCGATCGCCGCTTGCGACGGATATCGCTCCAACAGCCAGCGAACGATGTAGAAGCTGAAGGTGTCAGTGACGGAAGTTCCGGCGATGCCTGAGACCTCCGGATGTTGCAGCGTCGAGATATCTATTTCGTTATCGACGAGATACGACACGCGATTCGAAAAACCTCGCAGCTCGCTTTCCGTGCTGCGGACCATCGAAGCCGATCGAGGATATGCGCGCAGGAACAGTAGGATCTCGTGATAGTGGATGAGTGAATCCGTGTCGTTGAACTTCTTGCGGGTGAGTTGTTCGAGTAGACGTTCTACGCGTCGAGTGATAGCCGGAGTGAATTGATTTTTCAGCTCGTCGAGTTGGTTGAGGAGATCTGTGGTGTTGTCGCGCGGCACGATTCGTTACGCTCGTCGGATAAACTTCGCTGCGATCCAGCCCAACAGCACCAGCACAGACAGGATAATCCAATTGTAACGATCGCCGTAGGTGACGCCCGGGAAGTGATTACTGATCATGATGAAGACCACAGGCACGGCCATGAATGTGTTTTGCTTCGATCGCAACTTGGCTCGCGCCGCGAGTCGTTCGTCAGGCTTGCGTCCTTCGTTGAGCGCCGCAATCATCCGTTTTTGTGACGGCAGGATGTGCATCCAAACATTGGCCGCCATGATCGTGCCGAAGATCGCGCCGAGATGAATGTAAGCCGCGCGCCCGCTGAAAACTCTCGTCAGACCAAATGCTACGACTACGATCAGCACGTATGCGATCGCGGCGAACAGCTTTTCGTTTCGACCCAACGGCGACAGCATCATCATGTCGTAAACAAATCCGCAGGCGAAGATGATTCCGATCCCGAGAGCGACAGCTACGCCGAGGCTGAGGTCGCGCACATCCGGATCGATGAGCGCGCCGCCGCCGAGATAGTAGACCAGGACCAGCAGCGCGAAGCCGCTGAGCCACGTCGTGGCTGCTTCCCAGCGAAACCAATGCAGCGTGCGCGAAACGAGGTCGGGAGTCTTTCGTCTCTCGACCACGTAAAAACCGCCGCTATGGACCATCCACACTTGCGCGGGCGTCCCGGTGTTCAGGGCAGCCTTTTCTTCTTCGGTCAGGCGTGCATCAAGCCAGGTGAAGTAATAGGTGGTGCCGACCCACATGATTCCGGCGAAGACGTGTATCCAGCGAAATAGCAGGTTCAGCCATTCACTGAGGGTTGGGTCAAGGATCATTGTCAGTAGTTTTGTACTAACTAACTCCCACGATACGTCGAATAACCGTAAGGACTGATCAGAAGTGGAACGTGATAATGCTGAGAACCATCGTCGACGTTGAATACTATTGCTACCTGAGGATAGAAGCAGGAGACACTGAGCGACGAGAAATATGGCTCAGTCTCAAAAACCAACCGGTATGTGCCGACGGATACCGCCCGGTCAACGAGAAAGAACGGTTTCACGCGCCCATCAGTGTCTGTCCATGCATGGCTCAGCTCGGTCCAACTCTCGTCGGTGTTCTGTAATTCGAGA
The DNA here is from genome assembly GCA_035606195.1 of Pyrinomonadaceae bacterium. Taxonomy (GTDB): domain Bacteria; phylum Acidobacteriota; class Blastocatellia; order Pyrinomonadales; family Pyrinomonadaceae; genus PSRF01. The sequence goes on along the minus strand of DATNFX010000105.1, from coordinate 11,100 downwards.
CAAACCGCGACACCGCTGGCGGGCGACCCGCGGGACGTATCGAGGACGTGGGTTGAAATCGTGCTCATCGTCGGGTGCAGTTTACCAAAAAATATAGGTCCTAAAGGACAAAAGGACTTAGGTGAGTAGTTTTTTGAGGCGCAATTCGGTGATCTTGGCCTGTTCGGTGGCGGCGAGGCGCAGTTCGGTGTCTGAGTCGTGTTGGAGACGGTCCTGCAGTGCTTCCAGCATCTCTTCTGAGGTTTTGCCGGTCGCGCAGATAATGAAGATGAAACCAAACTTTTGCTCGTAGGCGCGATTGAGTGACTCAAGCGAATCTACTGTGTCCTGAGACGCGCTGCTTACTCCTGCCTGCTCCTGGCCCGACCACTGCGACGATTGCGCTGAAACCTTGTCGCTGGCCTTCTTTTCACCAATTTTGGGATGACTGCGAAATGCCTCGAGCCAGTCGTCGGGCGTGAGAGACCACCAGAGTCGATCGGCATGCGTGATTAAGCTTTCGAGTGTCGAGTAAGGCCGATCGTTGGACATCTGTTCGGCCCAACGTCTCGAGCCGCAGCATTGCCGCAACTCTTTTGCTGCTTCTTCGGCAGTGAGCGAGTTTAACCAGGCGAGATCGCGCATCTACTCCACCAGTGTGCCGTAAACGCGCAAGCGGCTTACGCCACCGTCAGGGAAAATGCTGAAACGAAGATGCGAAGCCACTCCCGTGTCTGACAGTTCCTGATCGAAGAAGTGTCGCGTGTGGGCTTGCAGTTTAGTGCGTGGCAAGACACTGGACCACGGGGTCGTCAGATCGGTGAGCGTTTCGATACCTGCATCGGGAAGATTGCACGCTTCGAGCGTACAGCTTTCGGGAAAGTTACCTTTGAAGTGTGACGTGTCGACTTCGATGCGCTTGATTTCTCCCGGCCTGGCGAGCTTGATGATGGCCCAGTCGTGACCTGGACCACGACGGCGTTTGGTCTCCCAGCCATCGCTCATGTTTGCCGCACGGCCCGGCATGATCAGGTTGTGTCGATGACCGAAGAACATGTCGCTACAGGAAAGCACGAGCGCGCCGTTTTCCGCCGCGGCGAGATCGACGTAGCCGGCGCGTTTTAGCTGGTCCCAGTCAGGCACGACTTCGCCGTAGACACGGAGTCGTGCGACGCCACCGTCCGGGTAGATCTTGAAGCGAAGGTGTGTGATGCGTTCGTCGTAGCTGATTGTAAATGGATTCGGACTGTCGCCACTGAGCGGCATTTGCGGGAGCAGCGGAACCCATTGGACGTCGTCGCTGGTTAAGTCTTGTTCGGTTGGTACGCCTGAAAAGGTTGCGCCTTCGAGCGAGCAATGTTCCGGGTAGTTGCCACGGAAAAAGCTTGTGTCGACGACGATGCCACGAATGATGCCTGGAAGACCGAGTCGAATGATGCACCAGTCAAACCCCGGCGTCCGGCGTCTTCGGCTCTCCCAACCATCCATCCACTTGCCACGATCGGTGTATTTGTCCGCGATAAAAATCGGCGCACTGGCCTTCAGCAAATTCTCTTTGGGCGCAAAAAAATCATCATTCGCCACAATAACCGCGCCACCCAATCGCTCCGACGCAAGATCGATCAATTCAGTAAAACCCATAATTAGCCACAAAAAGAGCCACAAAAGGCACAAAATGCACAGAAGGCACAAAAAGCAGATCGAACTAGTTGAGAATATACTTCTTAACTTCTAGTCGTGCACCGCCGAAGTTAATTAATAAGCCATGTTCGATTCGCGAGGCTCGCAAGTAACCTAATAACTGCGCAATGTGCTCATCTGTGAGTGCGCGGATGCCCTTTATCTCGCAGATTAATCTGTCCTCAATCATCAAGTCGGTCTTAAAGAATCCGAGTAAGGTACCGTCTTCATCGAAGACTTTGACTTTCTGCTGCTGCTCAACAGCAATACCTTTCTTTCTTAATCGGTGCGCCAATGCGTTTTCGTAAATGAATTCGCGATGTCCGGCGCGCAAGTACCGATGAATCTCAAAACTTGTTTGGCGAATGATGCTACAAAGCGTAAGTATGTCGCCGTTGTGAGGATTGGCATTCATGTGAGGTTCCTTTCATTTCTTTTCTTTTATGTGCCTTTTGTGATTTATGTGCCTTTTGTGGCCCTTGTTGTGGCTAATTTCTTAATAGCATGTGGCCTGATGAGTCATTTGTAAAGTGGCCCATATCATATATCTTGTGGCCCCGGAGGAAGGTTTTTTGGACTACGCCATTTAATACTTCGCCGTCGTAAGGTGTGATTTTGTGGCGATGGTGGAGGGTGGCGGCGGCGACTTTGAATTGTTGGACCGGGTTCCAGATGACGAGGTCGGCGTCACTGCCGATGGCGATCGATCCTTTTTGTGGCGCGAACGAAACTTGTCGTGCTGGGTTCGTGCAGAGCCATCGCATCAAATCCGACAGCGAGAAACCGCGGCGGCGCGCTTCAGTCCACACAACCGGTAACCGGAGTTGCAGTGACGCGATTCCACCCCACGCTTTCATGAAGTCGCCACTCTCACGCAACTTCATCTCTCCCGGGCACGGCGAGTGATCTGAAACGACGAAATCTATCGTCCCATCTCGCAACCCATCCCAAAGCTCTTCACGATTCGTCTCTTCGCGAATCGGCGGACAACACTTGAACTCCGTGGCGCCGTCGGGAACTGTCTCCGCAGTAAAGTGCAGATAGTGTGGACACGTCTCAGCGGTGATCTTCACTCCCGCGTCCTGCGCCGCTCGCAACTGTGGCAATGCTTCCGCTGACGAAAGATGGACAATATGAACTCGTGTGTCGAATTCACGACTCAACCGAATCATCAATTCAATCGCATCGTTCTCCGCAGCGCGTGGCCGCGAGTTGAGAAAACTCTGGTAGTCGCCATCAGAGGAGCCGGTCTTAATGGTTTCGGGTAACTCAGCGTGAACGATCAACATCGCACCGAGTCGTGTAAGCTCGGGCATCGCCTCGCGCAAATCCGCCTCGGTTACATGCTGAAACTCATCGACACCGGAGGGTACTAGAAAACACTTGAATCCAACCACGCCCGCGGCAAACATTCGCGCCAGCTCCGGAGTGTTGCCCGGAACCACTCCTCCCCAGAATCCAACGTCAACAAAACAATCGTTGCGCGCGGTTTGGAGTTTGGTCTGGAAATTGGCAAGTGTGGTAGTTGGCGGAATAGAGTTCAGCGGCATGTCGACAAGTGTCGTGACACCGCCTGCGGCAGCGGCTTGTGTCGCACTGTGAAAACCTTCCCATTCGGTTCGACCAGGAGCATTGATGTGAACGTGCGTATCGACAAGTCCGGGCGTTACCACGGACTCATCGGGAGCCTCGATCAGCTCACAGCCTGCAACCACCTCCGAATAGTCGCCCACATAAACAATTCGCTCCTCGCTGATATGGATCGAACGAGGAGCGATTGCATCGGGCAATACCACCCTTTGACCGCGGATGATTAGATCGGGAGCCGCCATCTCACCTACTCGAACACTGGCGGTGGAGGCGGCAGATTCGCGTCGATGTCACCGGGGCCGGCGAGACCGTAGACCTGTTCGTACGCGGACGCTATAGCGGCGTATGCGATCGGAAAGACAAGAAACACGCCGACGTAGCAGAGTAAAGCCCCGGCAATCGTGAGCAACGAGGTCAGTATGGACAGTCCGAGCAGGCGCCAGAAGTTTGCCATTGCTCCCCTAAAGCTGAGCTTAACGGCGTCCATGCCCTGCAGTTTTCGATCGACGATGAGCGGGTAGCTAAACGTAAATCCGATCGAGATGAAGATTACAAGGACCATCACGACCAGCCAGAAGAGCAAAAACCCGCCCATTATCCCGAAAGCCAGGCCTGGGTTGGGCTCACTGCTGTTCCCCTGCGCGACCATCGATACGACCATGGTGATGTAGAAAATAAAGTACGCCGGAATCACGATCGCAAGAATGGGAACGATGTGCAGCAACGTTGCGACGAGACTCGGACCAAAGAAGTCGAATCCTTTGAACAACGTTCCGAACTCAAATGGCTCACCACGTCGCTTCTTGAAGAACGCCAGATATTGACCGCACATCATTGGCCCGAGCAGGATTCCCAGTGGAACCGCTCCTCCGATTATGGCCCCGACAGCACTAATGCCGACGAACAACCAGTATTGGTCTTTAATAAGTTCCCACCCGTTCTTGAGACATTGAACGGGTTCTACTGCTTGTCGTTTGAAGGGGATCTCAGGGGTCATGTTTGTTTTCCTGCAGACTGGGAATGTACGAACTTGAATTGAACAGCGGGAGCACGGTTAGGGCGACGAACCTTTTGTTCCCATCTGAAACGTAGGTCCTGCGCCGAGAAAGATTCGATTGAACGCCGGCCGCGGTGAAAGCGCAGTTGAATAGCTACCTCCATACGGAGACTTATAAAGCAGCGACGTAAAAGGGACGAAGGTGTAAGACATTTGTCCCGGTTGTTGAAACCAGAAGCCGGTATTTCTAAATCGATTGCGACGCACGCGGGTCAGTTGATTGACCACCGCTATCGTCACGCGTCCATTGTACATCTGACCTTCGCCGCGATGCTCGCTCCAAAAATCAAAATTGTCGTAACGCCTTTTTTCGCAGTCCGCAACGGTGTCGCCGGCGATCCTTTTACATGCACCCACAGCTCGTTCCTTGAAGATCACTTTGCCTTCGCGGACTGTAATCGCTTCTCCGTCTGAGCGCACGTCAATGCGGTAGTTTCCCTGATCGTCCAAAACGGCAGACCTGGATGGGCCGCTTATCGTAATCTGGCCGACCAGCTTTCGATCGAAGCGCGCGATGTCGAGAATCGCAGAGCCTCGGAGTAATTTGAGTGAAACCGCATCGTTGGAAAGGTCGCCGAACAACATCTCGGATGAACCGTCGAGGCGAACGTGCATATCAGGAAACAGCACGAGCTCGGCAAAACTACTCCCCGCGGTTCGTACCGAATCACCACTGACAAGTTGTGACTTCTCAGTCAGTGGCTTCCACTCTCGGGCGTGACTAAACTCCACACCAGCTTCCACGAAGTTCACAGTTCCGGGTTTAGCTGAAATAACACGTCCGCGGTTTTCATTCGATTCCTCTTGCGGTCCTTCAACAACCACCGGATTCATTCCCGCCCTGGCTTTTTTGGTCCAGGCGTCGTGTTTCAGCGACCTGTTGGCCTTGACCAGATTATTCGCACATTCGCGAGCCCAGCTATCAAAAGCGTCTTCGCTCCGGATATCGAAGTCGTGTATCTCGACGTTTCCATTTGCGGCGACGCCGCTTCGTTTTTCTTTGACGCGGCGACCATTAATCAATGCTTCACCGTTTCGCGCGACCAGCTCTGTTCGATCGCTTATTGAGGCGGTGATTCGGTAGATGCCGGGACGAGTAATGAACACTTCGGCATTCGGAGTGATCACGCGTATTAGCTCGTTGGCCTGATCGAAAGAATAGAAGAAGCTTGAAGAACTGCCTCGCGCGAGGATCTCGATACTGATCACACCTCGATTGAGTCTGAGTCGGGTCTTGTCGTGCTCATCGCTGAAAATCTGAAACTCGCTATTGCTGCCGACACGCAAAACATTTCCCGGCTGAAGCAGCAGTTCGGCGTAACCTTCATCGGTGTGGACGAAATCACCTTCTTCCAATTGCAGACCCGGCTCCAGAGGAAACTTGCCGTCGCCGCGTTGATAAATTGCAGCGCCCTTAATAGCGTTTGCCCGGATTCCACTCATGAATCCTTCAAAATCGTTTGCGAGTTGCGCTCTCAGGCCGCTTGCACTCACTGCAATGAGGAGCAATAGAGTTGGCCAACGCCAAAAAGCTGTGCGCGGTGAGTGTGACATCAAACCGTAAACGCGAGCTAAGTTTCTAAAGTTGATAGAAAGTCAGTGAGCAAGTTTTGGGCGACCTGCAAACGATACTTCGCCGTCGAACGAATATCGTCGATTGGGGAGATTTCTCGTAACAGGCTGGTGCAGGCTGCCCGAGTGGTTTCAGCGCCGCAGGCTTTCCCGCGCAACGTATTTTCTGTTTCTACGCAGCGAACGATTATTGGCGCAACACTTCCGAGAGCGATTCTTACATCTTCAATGTGTCCCTGGTCAATACGCGCGAGCCCGGCAAAACAAACCTTCGAAATCGCCTGGGCTTTACGCGTGCCGACTTTGCGGTAGTAATGAGTGGCGCCTCCCGTGTTGCGAGGCAGACGAATTCGAGCCAGCAATTCGTCTGGCGCAATCGTCATCTGCTTGTAGCCGGTGTGAAATCCGTTGTACGGGAGCCAGCGTGAACCTCCAGCTGATAACAATTCGATTTCAGCGTCGTAGACGAGCAGTGCCGGAGGAGAATCTGCTGCCGGTGAAGCGTTCACGATATTGCCGCCGAGTGTGCCGCGATTTTGAATGGCCAGACCGCCCGTCTCACTTGCAGCCTGACACAACATCGGAAACTCACTTTGCAACACGGGATGTGCCTGAACTTCCGTGTAAGTTGTGAGCGCGCCGAGCGTGACGTGGGCGTCAGTCACATCAATGCCACGCAGTTCGTTCAAGCCCCAGATGTTGACGTAGTTGCGATGGGCCAACTTGCCGGCTTCGAGCAGGACCATGAGGTCTGTGCCGCCGGCGAAAGGCTTCCAAACACCCGGTTCGGTATTGAGTAACGCCAGCGCGCCGGCAAGCGAACCCGGGCTCAGTAACTCGTAATTTGGAACGAAGGCTCTCACTTCTGATAAGCGCGCACTACAGATTCGAAGATCTTCATGTAGCCGGTACAGCGACAAAGGTTACCGGCCAGGCCGTTGCGAATTTCGTTCTCGTTTGGTTCAGGATTTCTTTTGAGGAGATCGACCGCGGCGAGCACCATTCCCGGCGTACAGATACCACATTGTGCGCCGCCGTGTTCGATGAACGCCTGCTGCACCGCATGCAGTTCTCCGTTACGGGCAACGCCCTCGATCGTCGTAATTTCAGCGCTGTTCACCTGCGCCAGCGGCACGAGACAACTATTCACGATCTGTCCATCGACAATGACGGTGCACGCGCCACACTCACCCTCACCGCATCCCTCCTTCGTTCCGGTCAGGTGGAGTTGTTCACGCAGCACATCAAGCAAACGCGCCATTGGAAACCCCTCAACGCTCCGCTCGTCGCCGTTTACTTTAAAGTTGATTTGCATCGCCTGTACAGACGGCAAGAATACCATGTACCTCGTGTTGGATTGGAGTTGCTGAAAACCAGAACCATACTTGGACACAGTCAGTACCACCTCGCGGTAGCGGGTGGGTACGCCGTAGGCTCCATCGAAAAATGCTGCGCATGCACCCACCCGCTACCGCGAGGCGGTACTGACCGTGTCCAAGTATGGTTCGGTTTTCGAGAAGTTAGGGTGAGGTAACAAAGGATTCCATCAACGTCTCGGGCATCAATGGAACCTGGTTAAAACTCACGCCCGTTGCGTTCTCGATCGCGTTTAGGATTGCGGGGGCGGCGCCGTCCATGGGGAGTTCGCCGATGCCTTTGGCGCCGCCGGGGCCGTAGGCGTAGGGGTTCTCCTCGAAGAAGACACGAATTGGTGGAATGTCGGCGGGCGTCGGGATGATGTAGTTGGTCATTTGATTGTTTGCCATCCGGCCTTCTTTCCACACCACGTTTTCAAACAGCGTGAACCCGATCGCCTGCGCCACGCCGCCTTCGATCTGCCCGGCGGCCAGGACGGGATTTAACACGCGCCCTACTTCCTGAAGTGCCACAAAATCCTCGACCCGCGCTTCATAAGTCAATTTGTCAAACGAGACTTCAGCAACGTAAATGGCCCATGCATACGCACCGTAAGCGTCACCCTGATATTTCTCATCGTCCCAATGAACATTTGGCGGTGGCTGGTACGTCGAAGAAGTTTTCAACGAGCCAAACTTGGCGATGTAATCAGCACACGCCTTTTGGAATTCTGTCTCTGAATACTTCTCCGGTAGAAGACCGCTGCCGAGGAGTGTTTGCTTCAGACCCGTTACAGCAGATTCGACCAGTTTCCCGACGACCATTGAAGTACGCGAAGCTACAGTTGGGCCACTGTTTGGAACGCGACTCGTGTCGGGTTGAACGATCTCGATCGAGTCGAAATCGATCCCGAGAGTTTCGGAAGCGATCTGTGAAAAGATCGTGTTGGTGCCCTGCCCGATCTCGGTGCTGGCAGCGAGTATCCGTATTTTGCCTTCGGCGGTCGCTTCAGCCGACACCACTGACTGAAGATAAACTTCACCGGAACCAGTAAAGCCGGCGCCGTGCATGAATGACGCGAAGCCGATGCCGCGCTTCGTGGTGAAGCGCCCGTTACTTGCGTTGTTCTCGAGTGCGAAGCGTTCGCGTTTCGCGTGGTAGTCGCTGAGCTTCAAGGCGTGCGTGAGCAGGTGATCCATGTCGACGTGCTCGCGGATCACCTGGCTTGTCGCCGTTGTTTCCCCTTCGTGAATAAAGTTGCGACGACGAAACTCTTCCGGCGTCAGACCAATTGTTTGCGCAACTTTATCCATGTGTCGCTCGAGCGCGAAGATACTTTGAGGCGCGCCAAAGCCCCGGAACGCACCGTGCGGCGGAACGTTCGTCGCCACCGCCTTGCTGTGAATCCGCACGTTCGGACAAACGTATGGACCAGCCGCATGAATCGTCCCACGCGAAAGCACGACGGGCGAGAGCGTGCAATAAGCGCCGCCGTCGATGACGAAGTCAATCTCCATGGCGAGAAGTTTTCCGTCTCGAGTGACAGCCGTTTTATGACGCGTGCGCGACGGATGGCGCTTTGTAGTTGCCACCATATCTTCTGCGCGATCGTAGATCATCTTCACGGGCTTGCCTGATTTCCACGCGAGCAGTGCCGCGTGTCCGGCAATCAGCGACGGATATTCTTCCTTACCGCCAAAGCCTCCGCCGGTTTCAGTCTGAATGATGCGGATCTTTTCTTCCGGCAGGCCAAACAACTTCACGAGCGCTTTGTGAACGTAGTAAGGGCATTGCATCGAACCCCAAACCGTCACGCCGTCAGCCGCGTTTGCGATCGCGATCGCGCCGTTGTTTTCGATGTAGAGTTGTTCCTGCGCGCCCGTTTCGTACTCACCTTCAACGATGAAATCAGCGCTAGCCCAGACGTCGTCGACATTACCTTTATCAACCAGGAACTTCTTGAACACATTGTCTTCGCCCCAGATGATCTCCTTCTTCGCGAGTGAATCGGCGAGCGAGAAGATCGCCGGTTGTTCTTCCACTTCGATATGGACGTTTCGCCGTGCTTCTTCAAGGAGATACCTATCCGCATGGGCCAGGAGCACCACGGGTTCCTCGGGATGATTGACGAAGCCGTCGGCGAGATAGGGCTGATCGTTGAGAATGAGTGCGACGTAGTTTGCGCCCGGTACGTCTTTCGCCGTGACAACGATGAACTCATTCCATGGGATATCGCCGCCGAAAGTTATATTCGTGATCTTTCCGCGAGCCACGGGGCTGCGCACGGTCACGCCGTGAAGCATGTCTGGAAACGATAGATCGTCGACGTAAAGCGCCTGGCCGGTGACTTTCTTGCGGCCTTCCTTGCGCGGAACTGATTTGCCGATGGGATGGTCCATTTCTACGGTGGTTCTGTCTAAGGTTTCGTTATCACCAACGGATTCGCCTCGAGTTCTCTTCGATAGAACACTCGCGGTCGTTGCACCTGGCGCTTCTCACCTTCACTGAACGTTATCTCTTCCAACCCGATCCCGCGTCCCTGACTCATCTTTTCTTCCTGCATTTGCGGGACGCGTTCGGTCGCGAAGTCGAGCCACTCGCGCGCGATCACGACGCCGTCCTTTGGAGAACTGTCAGCAAGGGGCGTCTTCAGTCCTTCTTCAACCAGTGCGTAGGTTAGATAACCATGCCCCAATTGCGCTGCTTCCAGTGCCGCCTGAAAACTCTGTGCGGCGGTCAGGATATACATACCCTTCTCGTAAGCAAGTTGCGCCAGGCCCTTCGAGTTCATCGGACCACGCCGCTTCTCTTCCGTCTCGAGCGCCTGACCGGAATTGCACGCGTCGATGATCAACAACAGGTGCCCGGCGTCCAATCCTTCGACCGCATCCTCCAACTCTACGTCAGAAATGCTATGCGCGAGCATCGTATTCAATCCCTGCTCGTTTAGTTTGGTGCGTTCGCCTGTGTAACCGAGATCATGCGGTATCAGATAGAACCGTTGCGCCTGCGCGGTGCCGTGGCCGGCGAAATAAATCACCACCGTATCTTCCGGTTCGGCGCGTTTCAGTGCATCGAGCGGAGTCGCTTTTAGACTCGGTGGCCCGGCAGTAACGCCTGACAGTCGACCGATAGCTGCCAGAATGTTTGCCTTGGTTGCGTCCTGATCGAGCAACTGAATCACTTCAACTCGTTCAAAGCCGCCAACCTGAGTCTGGCGGCGACTCATCTCTTCCGCAAAGCTGCGCGCGTCGGCAGTCGCGTACTTCAAGTTGTACTGTGAATTCGCATACTCATTGACGCCGACCGCAATGATGTAAGCCGTGCCTTTGCGTTTAAGAGTGTCCGCTCCCGTAAACACGAGCGGCGCATCCTTACTCTTAACATTGTCGCGGTTGAAGCCGTACGCCACGAGACGATTTGGACCAGCCGTCACCGTGATCTCTTGCTCGAGCGAGACTGCGGCCTGACCTTTCAGCACATCTCCGTGCCAAACCTTCACAAGGGATCCGTTGCGGAAGAGTCGCACATCCTGCGCGCCTGTGCCCTTCGGATTGTCTTTGTCGGCAGCCGCATCAGAAACATCGATCTTTACTTTGACAGTGCGTGTCGCGACGGCCGAATCGGACGGCTGGCCCACCAGCGACAACTTCACGACCGGCTGGCGTCGATCCTTCTTCGATACATCCTGCGTGACCTTGGGCCGCTTTCCATTAAAGACGTCTGCAAGCAAACCGGGATAGTAAAACTCATTAAAGAACCACTCGACGGGTGCAACGTTGAATGTTTCGTGGTTGTAACGCCAGAGGATCTGATTCCATGAAACGGGTGTGCCGTCGAATAGACCCTGGGGCGTGACGACCATC
>DATNFX010000104.1:0-13392 GCA_035606195.1 Pyrinomonadaceae bacterium | reverse complement strand
GCATGGTAACTTCAGTAGCTTGCAAACCCAGACTCGCACCTGTCAGTGAGACCTGTGTTGTCTCCCACGGATTCATGAACGCTATGTCGCGATAGTAATCGCGCCGAATCGTGGTGAGCTCTTTAGTTCGGTCCAGTCCTTCACGAGTAGTCGTTGCTTCCTGGAGCTGCTTCTCCTTGATGGCTCGAACAGCCTTCAATACCTTCATCTCGTGTGTCGAACGTAACAACGCCATCTCCTCGGCGTCGCGTTTCTCGAGAGCCGAGAGTAACGAACCCCCCAACGACTTCACTTCACCACACAGCTCACTCGCTTTCTGCAACATGACGTTGAAGCGGTAATGCGGCAACGCGACGTTGATGTCGCTGAGCGCGCTTGCAACGTCGACGCCAACACCGGCCGCTTTAACGAGCAACACGGGATCGATCGGCGAGTCAAACGCCGGCAGCGTACGAACAATGCCGTCGATGTTCTGGCAGTGACGAATCTCGAAGAGCCGATCCGCCACCGTGGTCCAGTAACCGAGCAGCTTGTCATTTCCCGGAATTCCGAAGAACGGCATCAACGGCATGCCAGCGTTATTGCCGTCGGCTGGCGGAACGACCGAGGGCGACATGAAACCTTCGATTTCCACCGACGCGTTGGCGAGACCGTTGAGATCGACTTGATCGTCGAGGCTGCGGAATGTTTGCACTTTGGCTCTCGCGCGCGCCGGAATCTGTTCCGGACGGCGACCCAGGATTTGTGCAGCCAGAATGTAGAGTTGTGTCGCTTCGTTGATGGATTCAATCGTGTCGCGACGGAACAGTTGATCACCCCACGCGATGAGGTTGTCGATGTAGCGCATCACAACCGCTTTCATGTAGGTCACCAATCGCAGCCGCGCAATGACGTGTGGTTTGAATGGATTGGCTTGCCACTCCGCAATTTGTGCATTCAACGCCGGGTCTTCAAACAAGTCTGCAAGAGTTTGAGTTCCACTCAATGCTTGTTCGTAGAGCGGCTTGACGCGCCAGAAGCGTTCCGGTCCCGGAGTGGTTGGCCTATCTGGTGAGTCGGTCGCCGTCGGATCGAAGATGTAGTGGAACCACTTCTGCGCCTCTTCGAAGCGTTGATTCTTCGTCAACTGCGTCGCAATCAGGAACGGCGTGTGGAAAAATAGCTCCCAGTTGTAAACCGAGTAAGCGCCGTCGTAAGTAAAATCGACGTTCTCTCGTGGCTTGGCGTTGATATCCACCTGCGCCGGATCGGCGGCGTAGTCGTCAAACACGATCTTCGTGTCTATCAAACGTTGATTCGTAAGAGACAACAAGCCACTGACGCCGTCGTGATTCAACGACTTGAAGAAAGCCGGGATCGTCGGATGGTAGTAGGTGCTGAACCGGACCAATCCCGAGTCATCGTCGTGGGTCATGAAGTAACTACGAGCATCATCCTGGAAGAACGCCGGGTACTCCAGTTTCTTCGGCTGGTAGCTTTGGTGCTTCGGCAACAGCCTGAACGTGCCGGGCGTCTTCGTGAGTATGTTCGTTTCCGTCAGACCATCACTGGCCTGATTCATGAACTCGACCATCATCATGTTTTCGAAGCGCGTACCGACCACCGGCTCGATCCTTGAAGTCACATTCGAATCGAACAGCGCCATCACGCTTTGCTGACCGTCATCGAAATAGAACGACGCTATGGATTGTGTTGGATCAACGGACGACGTCGTAAACGTTGTTTGGGTGGATGTCGTCGGAATTGTAATGAGATCAAACGTGCATTCCGCTTCCGTGATGATGTCGCACACTTGAGTCTCACCGGGCAGGACCATCGATCCGAACATCGGAGTAATACCGAACGACCCCATGGGCGCGACGGTTTCTACCGCGAGTGAGGCAAGCCTTGATGAACTCTGTGGAGAATTGCCATTACCACCAACAAGCTGCGGCAATTGATTTCTGTCCTCGATCCAACAGACTTGCTTTTGTCCGGTGTTGGTTATGCCCTGCGGCGTGTACTCTGAAGATGCCAGGTAGTACTTGAGCGTCCCCGTGGTCAACGAGTTCTTGATCTCCTTTGTGCCGGTATTGGAGAGCGTGATTGGCGCACCAACATTTTGATTGCTCGAATCCTTCGCAATGATGGACACTAAACTCGCGTCTCCGGCCTGGAATGGTTTGCCATTCACTGACGCAATCACATTCTTTGTCTTACCCGCGCCTAGAGAGAACAACAACGTCTCCTGCATGGGTCTTGGCTGATTCGCCGTGATCGTGACTGTGTTCAGCTTTTCAACCGGTCCATAGAAATCGATAAACATCTGCTCGCCTTTCAAACTGGGCGTATTTTGTACCCGACTCTTGAACGAGAAGAGTTTGAAGTCGGCTTCAGTCATATCGTCTTCCGGATGCTTTAACGTGCTTCGGAACGGACTTGCCAGTTTCTTGGCTGACCACTTTCCGTTTTTGTATTCGGTCCAGGCGAGTTGGATTTCAATTACTTTCTCGCCTTTCTCCATTGTCGCTCCCGGAGCCGGCATCTTGATGTCTTTCTGTTGCTGCTTCACGGTGAAGATGGGCCAGAAGAGATAGAGTCTGCGATTCCAGACGACCGGAATCAGATGGTCGCCCTGAATGTCGGCTTCAACCTTTTCCCATGCCGTCCAACTCGTCGCGTCGATCTGCCGGCGGTAAAAATAAACATGCGGCGCTGAGAACGTACGCCCGATGACGTGCATTACATCAAGCACGGGCTTGTTGTCGTTGTCGAATTCCTGCTGATGGTACATGCCGGCAATTTCCAAACGAGCCACTTCGTGAAGTTTCTCGAGGTAGTGCTGAAGCGCCGTCTCTGCTGTATCCATCGTTACTTCACTTTGGAGCAGCTCGTTCTCGAGCTCTTCAAAGAACACAGACTTACCATCGCGCAATTCCGGCTCGATCCAGTTTTCCGGATAGAGAAGGATCTTGCGATTGGCTTCCCAAACGCGGTATTGCTTGCGCCACTCAGACCACTCGCGCGCCTCTTTAGGAGTGAGCGCGACCTTGTCCTCGAGATTCATAAGCGAACGTTGAATGAATAACTGAACCGACCCGATCGCTTGTTTGATCCTGGTCGTCATCATGCACGGGCTCATTTCAACGTCGACGAGGAAATCGTCGTACAACTCATCCGCGTTGCGCGCATCGCGTCTCAGCATCAGATAAGAAACCAGACCGGCACGCTGCTTCTCGCGCAGCGGATCGTTGATGGTCTTCGCTTTCTCCAACCACTGTGTCGCGTCAAGCGTCGCTCTTACGAGACCCTTGACGTCGTCAGCACACTTGCGCTCATCCGCCTCGACTACTGTCACCGGTGTCCACGAGACACACTGATCCGCCGACGCGCCGAGTTGATTCATCATTTTGAACGCAGCGTTCAAGCGCCGCAGTGCCTGTTCGTCCTTGTAGCTGCTAACTACAAAGCCGAGTGCGTCGTTGAGGGCCGTAAGGTTTTCCAACTTCCACGAGAGACCTTCGCTGAGTATTTGAAGGAGCGGATCGACATCGGTGACGTTGGAGTCGTGAGCTGCAGTGAAAACGTCAGTCAGCACGCTTTCCGGAAGCGGTAAAGACGCGCTCAACTGGCACAGATCGGCGAGTCGCGCCCAGCCCGGATAAAGTGATGGCGACGGCAACGTGCTGTCGAATGGAATCTTGTTCATGTCGAGCCAACCACTGGTTGGAAAATCAAACAGCCACTGGAGCTGTTGTGACGTCATCCGGAACTTAAGATTCAGCATTGCGATCTTGAACAGCCGAACGACCATATTGAACTGTTCGGTGTAGGCATCGCGGGTTACTTCAATATTCGGATTGCTTCCTGCGAACGCGGGATCGAGAAGCACCGAGATCGCTTTCTCGCTGGAACCGTTCACCGTCGATTTGACCCAATTCGTTAGTAACTCACGCGCTGCGCTCGAATCGAATTTCAAAGACTCGCCGACTAGTTGAATGACGATCCGTTCGCTCAACGTCGTGCGCAAATATGGCAACAATTTGCTCAACACGAAGACAAACCTTGCCGGCGGCGTGCTGCCCGCAGCGAACATGGTGTCGACCTCGCTGGGCATGATTAAGACATCACTTCCCGTTGGCGGATTGTCGTCAGCCGCATCAAACAAGTCGTCGATTTTTTGACGATAGGTCGCGTCTGTTGACAGCGCAAACAAGGCGTTATGCTCAGCCTCGCTCATTACGCCGATGAAGTGCAGCCGGTCGGTGACGTTGTCGAGATAGATCTTGCTCTTGAGCGCGCCGGTAAAGATGACCTCTGACGGCAATGGCTGTTCGAGATGAACGTCGAATCGCGGTATCGAGTAGCGGCGCATATGACGCTTGACGAGTGCGATGTCCGCTGCGTCAGGCGTTGGGTTGTTCAGTGCGCCAATGAGCTGCTCGACAATGCTGTCGTCCCAGTTGAGTGACGCGAGCTTTCGTCGCGTGAGATCTCCGTTTGGATCGCTCGTCGCGGGTGTGCCACTGCTCGAGGTTGCGACAAAATTGTTGTCTGCCGCGACTTTTTGCACTTCTGCGCGAATTGACTCGAGAGCTGCGGCTATCGCCGTGTCGCTGAGCGCAATTGGGAAAGCAGAAGAAAAATCGTGACGTAACAGGTAATTAAGATCCTCAACGCTGAAACCTGCCGCAGCGATCCTTTCACTCTCGTGGACAAACTTCATCGTGTCTTCAGTCGTCGTAAAAGGCGTCGCGTCGATCAGTTTGAGCGCTGCGAGATATGTGGACGTGGAATAGTTGAGTGCGCGGGCAAAAGTCGCATGACTATATAGCGCGGAAAGGTTTGCGAGATTCAGATCGTCGGTTGAGACGACGTTTGTATCCGCGAGCATCACCGTAAGATCGTCGATGCTGATTTGCAGGGCCGCCGCGATGCGCGACTTGTTTTCAGAAAGCTTACCGGAAAGTGTTGCTGCATTTTCGGGCAACGACTGGCCGGCCGCCGCTCGATTGTTAAAGAGAGTTGCGTAGAGAGACGGCACTGCCGGCTCACCTTCGATGAAGTGATCGAGATAGCGCCCCGTATCCATCGGCGCCCAGAAGCAAAGGAGGTTCACTACCGGCAGCTTAAACTGTGCGCTCAGGCGCTGAATGTGCGACAGCTCGACGAGAAACTCTTTTGTGATGTCGAGTGGCCCGGGAGTGTTTGGCTGGAGTGCAACAATCGCCTTATCGAGATCGCGCATGGTCCAATTAAGCTTGCGGGCAAGACGCACAAAGCGATGAACCTTGTTCCACGTGGCTTTGAGAATCGCTTTCTTTGCTGCCTCATCGGTAACCTGAGGATCGACGACCTGGATCTCGAGCTTGCTCAAGTTACAGGTAGTTGCATCGTCGTCATCAGTCGAGACGATACCGAGCTTTCGACCACTGCTGACAGCCGGGTTGACATAATAAGAACCCAGCACTTCCAACATGTCTCTGTAGGCGAGACCTGATTGCTGCAGGAATATCGAAACGCGCATCAGCACCTTATCCCAGTCGCCTTCTGCGGGATCCGCCGAGCCATCCGTCGGATCGTCAATCTTGTTTCCAGTCTCTTTCAGACCCCAGAAATTCCATGGACCTTCCGTGGTTGTGGGATCGTTATCGTCGGGACCACCCGTCGTGACACCCGTGATGATGTTCGCTTCTTCCGTCGTCAGACCGATGTATTCATTAGCGATAGGTTTATCCATCAAAGCCGTGGCATTGGCGGCCGGGTCGCGGAAGAATGTCTCCATTACTTCGGTGCGCTTCACGTCGAAGTGACTGAGATAACCGCGAATCTCTTCGACGGGAACATTCAACGGGAGGCTCCATGAGTACACGGCCTTCCGCAACTCGTCGTAGGCTCGGTTGTTAACGTGTTCGGGATTTGCGCGCAGTTCTTCTGAGGTCCAACTAGTCTGCGGCCAGGCTACAACATCAAACCCCTGGCCGGTCCCGAGATACTTCACCGTGAAAGACCAACTGGCATCGAGAATCAACCACGCATTAGTCGCATCCTCATCGACGCGGACGGAAGCCTTATCCGTGAGTGAATAACCTTTGTTCCTAAAGATGGCCAGAAAAGCTTGCGGCATCTTCTCGGCGTTCAGGTCATTCAGTACTGCAGTGACGTTGCTGATATCGCCGCCACTGCCTTCGGAGATCTTGAACGCCCGAGCCTTAACCGCCGCTTCCATGATCTCTCTGGTCAGATCGACGTAAGGCACTTCTGTCGTCGTGTTTTCGCAGGTGAGCTCGATATGTTCGAGGTCCGGCCGGCGGCCAAACAACACCTGCAACGGCGTGAGATCGCGCTTCTTTGGACCATCGCCGAGGAACTTCAGGATGTCGACGAAGTACGCCGCGGGGCTGTACACCGATTGGCACTGTTCGCAATCGCAGAGCTCGAGCGAACCAAACAATGTCGGTAAGTCAGGACTGGCTGAAGACACGCCGGCAAACTTCGCAATCGCTTGTTGCTTCACACTGCCACTCGAAACGACAGCAGGTGCGGCTGAGTTGGCGGCGACCGCCTGTCCGAGATAAAAGTTCATCGCGGTTGCATGCGTCTGCTTCGCCTTGCGATAAGCTTCCTGCGCGGCAGCTTCGCCGCCCAATGCGGTGGCATACTTCTCAATGAATCTGCGCTCGCCGACTTTGACCATCGAGAACGCGGAGTGCAAATCGTCTTTTCGTAGAGAACGCATTTCCGCGTAGCGTGGCGTGACGTTGAAGAGTCGCTGCATGTTTCTGAGCTCGGCGACGAGTGCTGCGCGGTTAATCACGCCCGTAAAGTTTGCGGCGGGAGTGCCGATATACACGTCGATCGGGATTTCTCTGAACTCGTAATCCGGGTTGTGATCGAAGAACGCCTTGAGGTCAGCTTTCACGAGCTTGAACGGATTGTCAGTGGCCGCGTCTTTGTCTACTCGACCAGCAACGCACGGAGTCGGCAGCGCATTCTCCATGTACGCGTTCAGAGCAGCGGCGTAATTGACGATTTTCTCTGATTGATTTGCGCCTGGAGTCGATGGCGGTGCGCCGATTAGTGAATTGTTTGCTTCGAGGATTGTTTTCCAGTCGGTCGCATCTTTCGCCGCGAACCGGCGTAACACAGCGACAGTTGACGGCAATGTGCCGCCATTAACAAAGTCGTAAGCTTTTCGTAGTTCGCTCACCAGAGGCAGGTGGTTAGTAGTCAGATCGCCTGCATGAAGCGTGAAGCGCACGTTGTTCTTGTCTGTCGGATTCAACGAAGTACTCGTATCGATGTCATTCCAGAAGCTTCTTGGAGTGCCACGATGCTTCACAATCAATGCTGCGACCACCTGCTGCTTGTCCGAAGGCAATGGAATGGTTCCCAGCAAATCTCCAAGTGAGGGTGTTCCTCCCGCAGCTCCGGATGCCAGGCTCAAGCTGGCCTTAAGTATGCGAAGCTTGTCAGCAATCTGGTCCAACTCGGTGGCGGAAAGCTGGGGAATGATTCCCTGGTTCGACGAAGTTTCCAACGCCGCGCGCAGCAGCGGGATCTCATTCTGCATCAGATCTTCGAGCACGGTGGGAAAGTTCTGGCGGAAGAGACCGTAAAAGACGGACTGCGCGATCGACGGCGCTTGCACGTTACGGCGCGCACTTTCCGCGATCAACGACAGCAAATCCGTGTCGATGCCAGTCTCACCGTTCAGGAACGCGATATCGTCGGCGGTCAGGCCAGCGTGCGTGGTCACGTCTTTAATCACCGGCGCAATGTCATTCACGATTTTTTCAAACTCGGAGAGTCCGCGAGTATTGCCGATAGTGAAGTTCACTAGCTCGACTTTGCCGGCGTTGAAAATAATTGGAGACGTTGCGAGGAGAGTTCCATTCGTGTCGAAAACCTGCACGAAGAGATCAGCTCGACCCGTTTCGGGGTCTGCGAAATCAGTAAACTGATACATGATCGCGTATTCGCCAGACTGCATTTTGGTGGTGTCTGACCCGATCAGCTTCTGTGTGCGCAGATCTTTGTCGAAGGCTTTCACCGTCTTGCCACTCATTGGCTGGCCCTTGTCGTCGATAACCTGGCCGAGGACGATGAATTTGTTGGGATGCGGCTTGTTATCGTCGAGCACCCATCGGGCTTTGCCATCAAAGATTCCGTTGGGCACAAGCTTGTGCTTTTTCTGATAATCGACGAGCGCATCGTACGTCGTATCGCCGAAGAGCTTGTCTGCTTGTTCCTTCTCGGAGATCCTGTAGCCCTCGTTGAAGAGGAAGTTCTGCAGCGCGACGACGTTGGGGCCGCTATCGCCCCTCACCAAATCTGGTGGCGGTGGTGGTGGTTGTTGTTGTTGAGTTTCGGTTGGTGGTGGTGGTGGTTGTCCGTCGATTTCCATGATTGCCTCCAAAAAATATGATTGCTTAGTCAGCTCGGATTTCTGAGGCCGAGCGCTGTCGTTTAATGGATAACGAAACGATTGTTTCGTTCTACTCGCAAATATCCTTAACCTAATCTCCGTACTTTTTAGTAACGTGCTGGTACCACCAGTCCCCTAGCGATCCCGACCCTGGAGCCGCATCATCTATCAGCGGTTCAAGAACCTTGTTGATCTCTTTACCGAGTGCATACCCTGCTACGCCAGCCAACGCGACGGCGCCGGCAGCTACTCCAATGGCTCCTATCGAGCCCGTCGCTACCAAACCTGTCATCGAAGTCGCGGCGAATGCTTCCCCGACAGTGGCTCCGCCCGCCAATACCGCTGCTCCCAACTTCGGAGATAAGGTGCTTGCTGCTGCCGCCACCATCATCAGGGCATTTTGAGGACCGACCTGTTCGACCCAGTCGGTGCCTGTCTGTATAACTCCGGTCACTATATTCATCGCATCTTCCGATATGTGTTCCCCTGCGACCTCCGGAAGCGCGACTTGCACCATGGTCCCTACAATCGTGGTGGTGCCGGATTGGCTTCTTGGTGCGTTTGTCTTGGCAGCGGCGTTATTACGCGCGCGTGTAACATCTGCCATGGTGGTGACGACAACTTTTACCTCTGGATGCTCGTTTAGTGCCTGCTGCATCTTCCTGCCAAAAACACCTTGTCCACTCTTGATCTGTGCATTCATCTTATTGGCGAGAGTCCGAGCTCTCATGGGATCGGCATTCCGTGAGTCGGCCAGCATGATTACGACCTGCCCCTTGACGTTTTTGGTTCCAAAAAGGGCTTCGACTCTCTTTACCTGTACGGCGTTTTGGTTGACCGCGGCGACGCTGTTTCTGGTCAGTATTCTCTGGGATTTAGTCGACGCGCTATTAATGTTCTTGGTCTTGAGTTCAGTCACTTTGATGGAGGTCTTTGGATTACCCGGGAGCTGTATTCGATCGGGTGAGATGGAACCTGCTTCTCGCGCACCTAAAAGTTCTCCACGCGTGCCAATCGCTTGCTGAGTCATAACCGTAACGGGATCGAGCCCATTCTTCTGGCGCAACTGGTTCGAGACGTCTTGTTGCTGGTCAAGGAGCCTTTCCCCGTTTGGTCCCAGGCCCGCAGTGCCAGACTTGTCGTGCTTCATGATCGGATTCCCGTTGCAGTAGGAATAGAGACAAAGCCCATCGCCAATTCCGATCGGATCGGCTGAAAGCCAAACGCCGAGATGCGACGGGTAATAGCGCGCCTGGTGGTAACTCAACCCACTCTCCTCGTCCTTCTCCATGCCTGTGTACCGGTACCGCTTCGGCGGTGCTTCAATGGCCCGGTTCCTGGCGCGATACGCGCTCGTCCCGTACGGGTGATATTCCTCGTAGGAAATGATCTCCGCTCGCTCGTTGAGCTCCGCACAGGCTGAACCGAGGTGATTGCTGTACTGGTAACGAAAGAGTGGGCCAGTCGGTAGATTCCGATTATCAGTCTGTAGGACGTCTTCAATCAGAACAATGCGATCTTTACCTTCCAGGACATGAAGAGATTCGATCTCTTCGACGATTTTGCCGCCCGAATAGCGACGATAGATTTCAAGACCACCGAGATAAATACGCTCCCACTGCTTCACTCCATTCTGGTTCTCCATTACCTTACGCGTCCGCTGCCTGGCGGCGTCGTAGTTGTAGTAGGACCAGCCCCCGCCCAGCAGATTGAAGGCGCGAATCATGTCGCGATAGTCCCAACGGATCGATTGATCGGCGCTGACTGTCTCGAGATTAAGCATGTTGCCGTGAGCGTCGTAACGAAATTTAACAGCGCCGATTGGATTGGAGCCTTCCCACGTTTGCGAAAGACGATTGCTGTCGAAAGCGTTGGTGTAGTTGCGCGTCCACTGGCGCGGGACTGAGACGTGTCGCATCTGTTGTAGATTGCCGGCGGAGTCGTAGTTGTAACTTTGTGTGTAGTTGCGCAACGCATCCGTAGTGGAAACTGGAAACAGAACCGGGAGCGAATCATCCTCAAACTGTCGCGGCGCGCCACTGGCCAGAAAATTTTCTCGACCGGTGCTTTCGGTCAGGCGGTAAATCGCGTCGTACGTGTAACGGCTGACTGCATCCACTTGCTGGTTCTGGAAGAACGTTGGTTGGAAAGCGTCGTCGCGGATCTCGGTGGTGTTTCCGATGGGGTCATAGGTGTAATTAAGATCTTGAAGCACACTCGGATCCTTCAGGAGTGTGAGCCCGCCTTTAGCGAAAACAGGACGCGTTGTCATCAGTCGGACGAGGCGAAATGTTTGCGGATCGTAGTTGTAAGTAGTAACCGTTCCGTTTCCGCTTCTGGCCGATTCTTTTTGCCCCTTCGCGTTGTAACGAATATCGACTATTACGTTGGTTGGACCGTTGCTGGAAGGAATGTGACCGCCGGCAGTCTTGGTTGCGCCAATGTCGAGCGTTTCGCTCACCAACACTCCTCGCTCGTTGTAGGCAGGCTCGTAAACTGCCACGCGAGTGCCGTCGCCACGATGCCAGTTGTAAATTCGAGTCGGGCGATTGAGTGCATCTGACGTAGTGATCTGTGTGAACGTCTCAGCCTCGAGTTGCTCCTTGGGCGATTTTGACTGCCAGTCGATAACAGAGTCTTTGTATTGGCTTGCAAGCGTGCGTCGTTTTTCGAGAGCGTTACCTTTGAAATCGACTCGTTCAAGTTGTTTCAGTCCGCTCTGGTCGTAATGCTGGTAAAGCTGGCCGCGAAGATTGCGCTGCTGAGAATCAAGCAATCCTTCACCGTATGTGTAGAGTTCGACGAGTTGCGCCGCGTCTTTGTTGATGGTTAGCCACTGCTCAACCGGGCGATGCAGCGCGTCGTAACGAGTTAAGGACAGACGCGCTTCATCGATTACTGTGCCGCTATCGTCCTGGCGCTGATTGAAATCCCACGCAAATGCCGGTTTGCCCGCGGCATCAGGCAGCATCCAGCGATCACCCGCGTCCATGCTGTGCTGGAAGAGCAGATTGCCGGCAATGTCGTAACAAGGGACGCTTCGGGCAGGAATGTTTTCGTTGGGCTCATCCGCCAAACGCACCGGTTTAGTTGGTGTGATGTACTGCATCACGAGATTGCCACGCGCGTCTCGTATCCAGAGCGGCTTGCCTTCGGCATCGAGTTTTGTGAACGTGAAGTAGCGCTCGTCGCGATAATTCTCACCACCAAACACGAGCGGCCCATTTGGATCCTTCACGCGGTTGTGTGCGATAGCGATGACGTTGCGGCCGAGGCTGTCGACGATAGTCACTGACGGTGTATTGAAGTGTGGGCCAACCAGCCAGGCAGCACGCTGATCGGGTGTAACAGCGATCTGGTTTGTGATTGGATCGCGCGGCAACCGAGCCTCAGGCCGTGGCGGCTTGCGCTCGCTATACCACCGGCTCTCAACAGCGGTGTCGTTGGCGTCAAAACTCTTCACGTGCCACGGCGAGAATTCGACGCGGCTGAACGTTCCATCGGGCAGTTCGGTACGGACCAGGCGACCGGCAGCGTCGTAGTACATCAGCGGCGTGACACCGATTTCTTCCTGTGTGTCGCCTTCCGCGCGACACGTCGATTGCTGCGTAAAGTATGGTTCGTACTGTTTGACCGCTTTGCCTTTGTTGTTGAGAACCGACTTGCCGTTCACGATCCAGCGCAATGGACCACTGGCGGTTTCCGGCTCGGCTTGATTGCGCTTCAACAACACTGAACCCTGGCCGTCCGAACACTCGAAACTGATTTGCAACCGGCTTTTTGAATCCGGAGTGAGTTGAGCTACGTGTTGCTCGCGCATAATCGTGCAGGCGCCTGGTGGTCGGGAGGCGTAGACAGTCGTGCCGTTTTTGATCTCCTCGCCGAAGTGATACAGGAAACGCGTAGTAGCATTGCCGAGCACTGGCGTGAAGTGGTCGTTTATCTGATCGGGGGTTAGCGGCGGCAGATTGAAGTGGCTCAGGATCTCGATTAGATCCGGGTTCGCAAATTCATCGGTATAGCCTTCGAGGTTATCGGCCTCCTTGCCCTTCCCCTTGGTCGCCGTAGCGACGACCATTCCCAGCACGTCAAAGAACACTTCTGTCCGATTGCCGTTGCGGTCTTCCATCTCAGCCGGCGCGAGTACGCGATAGTCAAATCGATCTGCTAATACCCGCGTCTGATTTCCGAGTGCATCGGTACTCGACTGAAGAAAGAGATCGTATTTACCGTCGTAGCTGAGAGTCGTCACATTGCCAAAAGGATCGAGGTGACGCTCCGGCAGGTAGAAATGATCTGCGGCATCGGCTGTGAAACCGCTTACACCCGTACGCTGCCACCACTGATCAGCGCCCGTCTCGGGGAACAGTCTCCTTCCTGACAAGTAGCCACAGGCAGACGGATCGTTGAGAGCACTCCGCACAGCATTATCAAGCTTGTTACCTAACACAGAGCTCAGCAGCGTCTCTGTAAGCGCAAGCTTGTAGACTTCATAAGTGAGACCAAGATGGTTGAGTTCCCCGTGAGCGAGTGCTGTCTTCAGGTCTTCGCTGAAGTAGAGAGTCAGAACATGTTCGACCTTGCGCTTTTGCTGGACGTTCGTATTCGGAAGCTCTTCGTATTGGATTTCTTCAACCTGTCGCGAACCCTCATCTGACTCGGTCAGGTGATACGTGCGCAGATCCGCCAAATCAAAATAGAAACCGGACGCAGGTGTGAAACCCGTGAGCTCGTACGTTTGAACTTCCGCGGGCAGACGCAGGCGGTAATGCTGCTCCCTTGCGGTTCCTGAGACCGGCTGAATTGCATCGTTCGTGCAGCTGCTCTCGGTGTAAGCCAGATGTTGTTCGGCCTGCACATTTCGGATCAGATTGACCTGATCTTGTGTGTAGTCCGGATCGTTGAAGGCCCGCACGCGTCGATAACCAACTGCGATCGACTGCAACACATTGCCAAATTCGTCGGTCGACAAATTCAACGTGTGC
>DATNFX010000103.1:0-13669 GCA_035606195.1 Pyrinomonadaceae bacterium | reverse complement strand
CTTTCCAGCCGTGTTCATTTCTTATGTCGTAAGCTTCATCTTTTGGGCAACCATTCATTGGATCTGGTCCCAGATCAGAACCCCCGCCGAACCAGTGGTCTGATTTCATCACCGCGGCGCTCGCGCCTCGCAGCGCCAAGGTGGCGTAATTCATCACCGCGATGCGCCTCGCAGCGCCAACGGCGCGCAATATGATAGCCAGGGGCAAGCGCGAAGCGCGTCGCCCCTGGATCACGCGAGCAAAAAAGCTGTTGAGCCCTGAAAAGGGCGAAATAGTCTAGTCCCACACGTAACGTTCGTCGTATTCCACGTCATACGCCTTGAGAAATTTTCGATACTCGTCCTGAAAGGTCACTCGACGGTGGTGCTCTTTCTGTCGTCGTATGTATCGCTTGACCGTTGGCACCTGCGATTGGCTGACAGAGAAAGCTCCATAACCACTCTGCCAATGGAAGTTTCGAAATTCCCTTCCCTTGGTTTTGATCCATTTAGATGACTCGGTTTTCACTTCTTCCACCAGGTCGGCGATCGTTACGACGCGCGAAAGTGAAAACAGAGTGTGAAGATGATCCGATGTTCCGTTAATGATCAAGGCCGGTGATTTCATCGCCTTAAAAATTGCGGCCATATACGCATAGAGTTCCGCGTCAATTTCAGGTGTTAAAAACGGTTCGCGGCCTTTCGTGCTGAAGATGAGATGAATGAGGATCGACGACAAGGATTGAGGCATGTCTTGGTCTCGCTTTCTGCTTGTGAGGTTTGTAATCGCCGAGAGCATACCAGTGTTTTTGTCGCGAAGGGATTTTATTTCGCCCTTTTCAGGGCTCAACGCCTTCTTTTTTGCGCGATCCAGGGGCGACGCGCTACGCGCTTGCCCCTGGCTGTCATATTTCGCGCCTTTGGCGCTGTCGTCCGAAATTCCAATACGTCGCTTCGTCGATCAGTGCTGGCCCTTTGGCGCTGTGACGCATGGAATTCCAAGGCATCACTCTTCCTAGGGTCAGTCGCGAAGGGATTCTATTTCGCCTTTTCAGGGCTCAACACCTTCTTTCTTCACACATCCAGGGGCGACGCGCTACGCGCTTGTCCCTGGCTGTCATATTTCGCGCCTTTGGCGCTGTCACGCGCGAAGATTCCAAAGCATCGCTCTTCGTCGATCAGAGCTGGGCCAATGAATCGTAGCGAAGACGCGCTACTCGTACATCGGGTCATTGATTTAGATCGCGAGACGCGTTATAGATGAAGCGAAGTCTTCTTCTATATGCCGCAAACATTTGACTGCCCCAAGTGTGGAGCGCCCGTGGCTTACGAACGCTCCTCCGATCCGAACAACACCAAATCGACTGTGCGCTGTGATTATTGTCACAGCCAACTGATCGCGCCCAATGAACTCACGGGGCAACCACCGCGAGTGGTCCGTATTCAATTCGGCGTTTCTCCCGGTTCCAAGCTTCCCAAATCACTGTGGTTACTGCTCGCAATTCCGCTCGTCGGTCTCATCATCGTCGGGCTCGTAGCGCTCGGGATATTAGCGCCGGCATTTTACTCAGTAACCCGTACCGTTAAAGAAACCACTAACCCTCCGGGCGGTAAAGTCCCAACAAAGGAAAGCACTAACAGCTTCGGATCCGTCCTGCTTGAGTTCGGGAGCGAAGGAGTCGGACCCGGAATGTTTACCGACGCGCGCAGCATCGCTGTCGATGGCGACGGACGGATCTACGTCGGCGAATACACGGGCGGGCGAATCCAAGTCTTTGATTCGACCGGCAAGTTTGTCACGCAGTGGAACGTTGGAGATCGAAAGACGATCCTGCGTGGGCTTGCTGCGGATCGCAAAGGCACGGTCTATGTCGTGCAGGGCGGAGGAATCGAACTATATCGAGGTGAGACCGGAGAGAAACTCGGTCAATTGCAGTACGAAAGATCGGGCTTCGATGACGTCACTGCCGCGGCAGATGGTGGTCTGGTAACTGCATGGCAAAGCAATCGAGACGACATCGTCACATTCGATTCAAATCGCAAAGTTGTTCAAACCATTCCCGCCGCGATTAGCAGCGCCAGCGGCGACTCGGAGTTGAGCATGCGAGTTGCCGTCGACGGCTCAGGTTATATCTACGCACTCGGCAGATTCAATGAAGCAGTCTTCAAGTTCGCTCGCGATGGGAAGTTTGTTACGCGTTTTGGTGGCAAGGGTAATCAACCGGGTCAACTTCAAGCCGCCTACTCCATTGCCGTAGACGGCTACGGCCGCGTCTACGTAGGCGACATCAAAGGCATTCAGGTTTTTGACGCTAATGGTCGATATCTGAATACCCTTAAGCCAAAAGGCATGGCATTCGGCATGGTCTTAAACGATAAGAATGAACTGTTCGTCATAGCGCGCGACCACGCGATCAAGTACGCAGTTCAGGCACCGTGAACGATTCACGCTTAGAAAACCTCGACCTGGACCAGGCATTGCGGCTGATAACCGAGGGCACAGCCGCCGAGACCGGCCACAATTTTTACGCCGCTTTGGTTAAGGCTTTAGCCGCTACGCTGAACACGAGCGGGGCCTGGGTTACTGAGTACCTTCCAGAGTCCAACCTACTGCGCGCACTCGCCTTCCAGCTCAATGGTGAGTGGATCTCCGACTACCAGTACGAACTTCCTGGCACTCCCTGCGAGGTTGTGATCAAGGAAGCAAAGGTGGTCCACATCCCCGAAAACGTCACTCAACTCTTTCCAAACGATCCCGATCTAATCGCCTTCGGCGCGATGAGTTACCTGGGAATGCCGCTGCTCGACGAAGACGGAAGTGTTCTGGGCCATCTTGCTATTCTCGACACGAAACCTCTACCAGCTGATTCTCGTTTGTTCAGTTTCTTTCGCATCTTTGCTGTCCGGGCTGCCGCCGAACACCGGCGCCTGCGAGCCGAAGCAGAAGTCCGTCGGCGAGAAGCCAAATTGGATCGATTGATCAGTAGCGCGATGGACGCGATTCTCGAGCTCGATCAGGGCTTCAATATCACTCTTGTCAATAACGCCGGCACAGATCTCTTTGCCTCGTCACGAGAAGAGCTTCTCGGCCGGAACTTCCAGGAACTTTTATCGCCGAGAAGCTTCGGAATATTCAGGGAAGTAATCGAACAGCTGAACAGCTCCGGCGCGCGCCAACATATCTGGATTCCGACTGGACTCGACGTAACGCTCAGCAACGGCCAAAACTTTCCCGTTGAGGCAACCGTTTCCCTTTCAAGCGCGCTCAACAAACGGTTTCATACCATCATCCTGCGCAACGTGAATGAGCGGCACGAAGCGATGCGCCAGATTCGACAACTCACCGAACAAACTGAATATCTGAAAGCCGAGCTGAAGGCCGCACAAAACTTCGATGAGATCATCGGTAGTAGTGAAGTCATGCGCAATCTGATGCGAGATGTTGAGAGTGTGGCCATCACTGACACGAGCGTGCTGATCCTCGGTGAAACTGGAACAGGCAAGGAGCTGATCGCTCGCGCAATCCACAATGGCAGCAAACGCGCCGGCAAACCACTTATCAAGGTCAACTGTGCGGCGTTGCCGTCCTCATTGATTGAAAGTGAACTATTCGGGCATGAACGTGGCGCCTTCACGGGCGCGACGGCAAAGAGAAATGGCCGCTTTTACCTCGCGAATGGCGGCACGATCTTTTTGGACGAAGTCGGCGAGCTGCCACTTGAATTGCAGGCAAAGCTTTTGCGTGTGTTGCAGGAAGGAGAGTTTGAGCCTCTCGGAAGTTCCAGGACAATCAAGGTTGACGTTCGCGTTATCGGCGCCACGAATCGTGATTTGGAAAAGTCCGCCGCAGCGGGACAGTTTCGCGAGGATCTCTACTATCGTTTGAACGTTTTTCCGATCACAGTGCCTCCGCTGCGAGATCGTCGAGAAGATATCGCGCTGCTTGCAAAGACTTTTCTTATGAGGACGGCCGAGAAGCTCGGACGAACAATGGAGCCCTTCAGTGCCGAAGCAATTGCACGGCTGTGTAATTATGATTGGCCGGGTAATGTTCGCGAGCTGCAAAACATTGTGGAGCGTTCAGTCATTGTTGCCGATGCCGGTAAGCCTAATCTGGAAAGGGCACTCCCGACATTGCAAATCTCAACCCCTTCTTTGCTGGCGCCGGAAAAAGTGCTGACCGTAAACGAGCTTCAGGAACTGGAAAAGAAGAATCTCCTCGCTGCTTTACAAGCTTGCAACTGGAAAATTGCAGGTGACAACGGAGCCGCAAGACTTTTGGGCATGAAGCCTTCGACTCTGAACTCTCGCATCTCTGCCCTCAACCTCAAGAAGCCACAATAGACCCGCTTTGCACTAAAAGTCCCGAATCCCGCCCACGGCAGTGGGCGGATTGTTCAAGTCCTTTCTATAACTTCGAACCTAAACGCGGTTTCAATCCCGCCAACGGGAGTTGGCGGATAGTTCAAGTCCGTTACTATTCATTCTAAATCCCATAAATAGGTCGGACTTGAACTATCCGCCAACTTCCGTTGGGCGGGATTCATATTTCAGAAGTAATCTCCATATAGAGAGGACTTGAATAATCCGCCCACTGCCGTGGGCGGGATTAACGACTTTTAGTGCAAAGCCCAATAGACCGGCTTTGCCTCAAAAGTCGAATTCCACGATTGGACCGGGTCAGTACAGGGAGCGGTAGCGACCTGGTCAAACGATAGAAGTCAGGAATCATTAGAAGATATTGCATGGTAATCACCGACCAGGTTGCTACCGCTCCCTGTACGACCCGATCCAAGAACGACTTGAGAGCCAAAGCTGTGGCTAAGTGGCTAACTCTAACTCGCGAGATGTCGTAACGAAATTTCGCTACTAGCGAGATCTCGCGACCGGTTTATTTCAAAACTCTCGCAATTCCGATGGCACACCCGCTGCAATGGACCATCCACGATATCGATTTCCAGAAAGGGACTAACAATGCAAGAGATGGCAGTCAGTACAAAGATGAATGGCGTAGACGTGGATCGTCTATTCGAAACTATTAATGCGATCAAACAGATGCCGCGGTTAGCAGACTTCAAATTTCGTCTGCAAAATCGATGGATTAACGGCGGACAGAACGCATCAACAATCAAGACCTTTTACGGAGCGGGCCAGGACCACCAGCACAAAGACCCGTTTGTTCTCAAGGCCGACGAGCCAGCCGTACTGCTGGGTGAGGACTCCGCTCCGAATCCGGTTGAGTACCTGATGCACGCTCTGGTGACCTGCGTGACCTCCGCACTTGTTTATCATGCGGCGGCGAAAGGGATTCGGCTCCATGAACTCGAGTCGAGAGCTGAAGGTGAGATTGATCTGCACGGGTTCCTCGGTCTCGACGACAATGTGAGACGCGGTTACAAAAACCTGAAGATCACATTCCGGATCAAAGCGGATGTGCCCGACGAGCAATTGGAGGAGCTTTGCCGGCTTGGACCAACTTACTCGCCCGTTTTTGATTCGCTCACGAACGGCGTGCCGGTTCAAGTGAATTTAGAGAAATAGCACGAGTAAAAAGAAAGGGTCACTGCATAAATCAGTGGCCCTTACTTGCTTGAGTATCGACGCAGAATCTCTGTGATACCAAGTGCAAAGCGCGGCAAGCTTTCCGGAGTTTCAAACGACGGTACACCCTGCTGGACAGATCTTCCCACCACGAGGCAGAACAACTTTCCGTTTACGATTCCCAGCATCGAATAACTCGCAGGCCGTGTTTTTACTGATATGTCTTGTAGTTCTTTAGCGGCGGCTTCATCAGGCATCTCCACCAAAAAGATCATCAGCATCTGACTCTTGTAAGAGGGATGTTCATTCGGACGAAGTTGTGCCATTACCGATGCTCCCGCCCGAACCTTCTCGAGTGCAGACGGGACTGACGGGTTCTCTTTTGGCCGCAACCACACTGCAGGCAGTTCAGATGCAACCTCCACTGACGACGGTTGATACTTATCCTTCGCGATTAAGTTCGCAATCTCGATAATTACTTTTTTTAGATCGCCAGCGGGCTGAAACTTTCTATTCTGCCACCCGATAAATCCGATTCCGCCTTCGGTCTGTACTTCGTCGTATCCCCAGGCAGTGCGAAGGTCTTTGTCTTCAGCGGAGCGCTCGACGTATTCAGTAAGAATCGTTGCGACGTCAGGTTCAGAAAGTTTGGCCGCATCGCGAAAGAGTTGGTCAGGATTTGCGCCAATTCTCTTAGCTGAATGATAAAGCAGGCTCAGCGGCATAAGAATGTCACGCGGATCCGTCCGCTTCGCCTCGATCATGGCGACGGCCGTTAGCGCGTTGTTGATCCACTCGACACTCTTCTCGCGCATTGCAAAAACCGCGGCACGGTTGGCGAAGGTGATCAATGTGTTGAACTCATCCATGCTGATTGAGCGCCGCATCTCTGCCCTGGCCTGTGCGTCACTCTTTGCAAATTTTTGACTTAGCGCAACGAGTTCGGAATCGAGAGAATTCTTAGTGGGACTTATCAGGCTTTCCTCACCACGTGAAGCATCGTATTGGGTGGCGGGCATCGGAGACTTTCCTCCACTCTCATTCTGCTTTCGCTGCTGCTCAACTGCGACTGCTTTCGCGTGCTGTTCTCCGATCACATACGTTTCGTTCTTTCTCGCTCGCAGAATTACCACTACGAGTATCAAGAGAATGCCGGCAGTTACGACAATAATTATAGTTTTTGACCTCAATGATTCTACCTTTCAGATCGAGATGAACTTAGCCATTCAGAGAGCGTGGCAGTTCCAGATACTCGTCCATTCCGTGAGATCGCCGACTACTTAGGATCGATTGCCGGCGGTAAGAGCCAAACTCTTCCGCGCGGCGCGTGACGTTGAGTAGTGAAACCACAGATTACGCAGATTGATTTATAGAATCTGTGTAATCTGTGGATAGTCTTTTACTTCTTTTTAGATGAGCGCTTCTTCGTGGACCGCTTCTTTGAGCTCTTCTTGGATGGCACTTTCGCGCCTGCCTCGCGAGCCTCAGATAGACCAATCGCTATTGCTTGTTTCTTGCTTGTTACTTTCTTTCCCGAACGGCCGCTCTTCAACGTTCCATGCTTGCGCTCGTGCATGGCCTTTTCGACTTTCTCGCTGGCCTTCTTACTGTATCTTGCCATCTTTGCCACACCTCCCTGGATCGTTATCGTCTTTCACTCATCACTTGTAACTCTGGACCATGCTAAAACTGACAAGTTTGTGTGGCAAAATATTCGGAACGAAGTGTAGGGGCGGCCCTCCGTGGCCGCCCTTGGTTTAAATCGGGTTCGCCAAACGCTGAGGCCGTCGCTACCTGAATCCGTGTGCAAACCGAGGGCGGCCACGGCGGGCCGCCCCTACACCTCGTTCCGAGGTTGTAAAGTTATCCGCCGTCGCCAATTAAAACAAATCCGGCCCAGTAGAACGGATGACTCGTCTCCGGATTTCGCATCAGCTTCAACGCTGCCTGGCGCAAGGCGTCGGTCTTCCTCGGTTTTGGTCCAGTTGGTGAAAGCAGAGCGCGATGAAAGTTGACCATCAGGTCGCGAGTCGAGGCTGAGTCAACCTTCCACTGACTAACCACCGTCGACGGCACACCGGCGATAAACATGGCCCACGAAAACCCAATCACGCCCTCGCCTGCGCCAATGCGTCCGCGCGCGGTCTCGCACGCCGAGAGCACAGCCAGGTCCGCCTTCAAGTCGAGCTGCATCAACTCCCACGCTTCCAGCAACCCGTCGTCGTTAGGTCCAACTTCTGCAAGCGTCAGGTAGGAATACATCGGCGCCGCGTTGTTGAGCGTGCCGTGCGTCGAGAAGTGCAGGATTCCGGCGGCTCCAGCTTCGCTCTTGACTCGATCCTCGCGTGCGTCGGCGCCCACGTAGACCTTGCTGCGCGCCGCGCCATACAAGCGGGCCAGTGCTTTAACTTCTTCGGCGGACTCGGGCAATTGATTGGTACTGCCGTCACGCAATCCATTACGCTTCCCCGTTTCTGAACTCGCCACTGGATTGCCGAGCGCCAGCAAGGTTGCTGGAGCGGTTTGGTTCAGGCGCCGTTTCGTCATTTCGCGCAGTACGGTCAACGACGGCGCGTATGTAACAGAAGCGTCTTCGATCACGAAACGTCCGGCGCCATTCACGAGAGCCTGAAACGGCATGTCCCAAAGGCTGTTGTCGGGCGCGATCACAACATTCGTCTTCCCGCGAAGTTGAACCTCGGCCGGTTTGAGAAACAAATCGTAGAGTTTGGTTGCGGAGGCTTTGAAGCCCAGATCGCGATCGGCGAGCTGTTGCCGGAACGATTCAATCTGCTTCGCGAGGTCGGCACGTTTGATCAGGACCGGGTACACCTGGATCTGCGTCTCGGCATTTTCGGCGGGCTTCGTGATCGCAAACAAATAAGTCTGCTCATCCGACACGACGTATTCGAGCAATACCGAAGAAGAATTTGGGAGTAGTGCGGCGAGTTCCTGCGCATTGATGATGGGAGCTTCGCCGCGCTGTGTCTTCAGTTCCGGATGTGAAGCATACAACGCATTCTGAAACGCTTCGTAACTGAGCCGCGCTTGCTCGAGTTGAGTTTCTGCTTCGGTGACCTGGGCCGCAGCATCTGGCTTATCAGATTGTTTGACGCGTGCCAGTTGTCTATTGAGCTGCGTCAGTTGTGACTTCAACTGCCGCTCCTCGTCCTGCTCTTTGACGGTCATCGCTTTCTGAACACTGACACGTCCTTGTTGCAGTATGTCGAGTAGCGCGCGTGCCTTTGCGCGTTCGGCAAGCATGAGTGCGTCCGCCGGCCGGTTCTCCTTCACCAAAACGCTGAGCAGTCCGTGATGCGCCTGCATGCCGCCTTCAAAATAGCGCTGCCGTTCCTCGATACCTCCGGCGACCTGCGTACGCAAGTTTTCGACGATCGCTACTGCTTCCTCGAACGATTGTCGTGCCTCTGCCAGGCGATTTAGCCCGAGCTGTGAGTAACCAAGATTTGTGAGCGCTACAAAGAGGTCAACTTTTCTTCCTGTTTCCCGTGCGAGCGAGACAGAGCGTTGCGAGACTGACAACGCTTCGGTGTAGTTTCGCTGGAGTATGTAAACGGGGCTGATGTTGTTGAGGGTAATACCGACC
This sequence comes from Pyrinomonadaceae bacterium, assembly GCA_035606195.1. GTDB lineage: Bacteria > Acidobacteriota > Blastocatellia > Pyrinomonadales > Pyrinomonadaceae > PSRF01. The sequence goes on along the minus strand of DATNFX010000103.1, from coordinate 4,542 downwards.
GCGTGCTTCAAATTCGCCGCTTCAAGTCCGGCGAGTGCCTCGTGGTGGTAACGCAGCGCTTCTTCATAACGACCTTGTTGTGCGTAGATTTTGCCGATCTGATCGCGCACCATGGCGATGCCGCCCTTGTCGCCGAACGCTTCCGTTTGTTTGAGAAGCTGCTGGTAGAGTTCGAGAGCGCGCGCGTAATCGCCGAACTTCTTATATTGGAGCGCCATGTCATGATGCAGGGTTGCGATCATGAGCGTATCGCCAAGCTCCTGCGCAAGTGCGAGAGCGCGTTCGAGGTGGGCCAATGCCTGTTCGGGATTGTTTTGATGGCCATAGATGATCGCGAGTTCAGATAGCGCGATCATGATTCCCCGGCGATGGTTCTCTTCTTCTGCAAGACGAAGTGATTTCTGCGCGCACTCGAACGCGCGACGAAGGTCACCCAGTGCGCGATAAGAGTCGCTGAGATTTTCCTGCGCGAGCGCAATCCCGCGTTTCAATCCGAGTGACTCATAAATAGCAATGGCCTTGTAGGTGGCTTCCAAAGCCGCTTCGTGATCGTCCATGGCGAATCTGACGACTCCGGTGTTCAGCCACGATGCGGCGACTCCGACTTTATCGCCAAGCCGTTCCGCTATCACTTGCTGCAAGTGGACATAGCGCAAAGCGGTGTCGTATTCGGCGCGCGTCTGATGCCGGAGAGCTCTTGTGCCGAGAGCGCCAACGAGCGTGTTGTTGACGTAACGTTTTTCCTGTTCGAGGATCGCGTCGCGTTCCTGATCCGACCTGGCGGCCTCGAGTTTCACGGCGAGTTCATCCTGAACGAGAACCTCTCGTTCTATTCGCCACCCCTCATTCGTCCTGATCCATTCAAACGATCGGCACGCACCATGAAACGGATCGAACGTCAGCATGACGGCGCCTGTTTTCTTGTCGAGGCGACGCTCGTCAACCGTTAGCTGCGAAACGGCCTTGTCGCCGGTGATCTCGAGTTGTGTCACTACGGGAGTGGAGAATTCAAGCCGGTTCTGTGCGAATACTTTCTTGTAATTGCGTAACACGGGGGGGAGATTGGGGGATTGGGGGTTCCAAAACTTGCGAACTGCTTCAAGATCGCCCGTAGCCAATGCCCGGCCATACTCGGCAGTCAACGTTCGCAGACTCTCTACTTCCGCGGCTGAAGCCCGCATCGGCGTAGAAGTTAATGAATGCGACTGCGCAAACGCTGCAGTAATGAGGCTTAAATTTATCAGTGTTGCCAGGGCTGCGCGGAACGTGTTTGACATCGAACGTCCCCTTTGGTGTACAGGCTCAAAGGGTAACGCGCAGGGAATCTCGGAAAAGGGTCAGGCAAATCCCGCCCACGGCAGTGGGCGGATTATTCAAGTCCTTTTTACAAACCAATTCGAAATCAGGTTCTAATACCGCCCACGGCAGTGGGCGGATATTTCAGATCCTCGCTATTTATTCGAAATCCGGAATTGTTGATGAATAGTTCGGGCTTGAACTATCCGCCAACTTCCGTTGGCGGGATTAGATGCTCGTCGAGAGATATGTGATTGTAGAAAGGACTTGAACAATCCGCCCACTGCAGTGGGCGGGATTTAGACACTTCTGCGGAACCCCAGACAACCTTTTCCCGTCGCCCGGGCTCTTGGTGATGTCGGAACAGGTTTTTTCAAACAAGGAGATAAGAATCAATGCATCGACAGACCATTATTGCTGCCGGATTGCTGTTAACAATTGGCATCGCTGTCGTCGCAACCGGGTATGCCAACGGCCTCGGTCCATTGGGGACTTTGAGCGCCGGCATATCACGGCTAACAGGGGGTAATGAAATGACTACCGTAAGCAACATGGATAAAGAGAAAAAGGCGCCCGTTGCGCCTGAGTTTTCCACCGGAACATGGATCAACTCCGAACCGCTGACTCTGAAGAGTCTTCGTGGCCGCGTCGTCATCGTCGATTTCTGGACCTTCGCGTGCTACAACTGCCGCAACGCACTGCCGGCCGTGAAGAATTGGGACAAGCGTTATCGCGACCAGGGACTGACAGTCATCGGCGTTCATACGCCTGAACTCGATACCGAACGAGACATCAATAACCTCCGGCACGAGATTGCCGAACTCGACGTTCGTTTTCCGGTGATCACCGACAACGATTATTCAACATGGAATGCCTATGGCGTCAGGGCGTGGCCGACCTGGTTTGTGCTCGATAAGCAGGGCCGCATCCGCTGGCAACACGTCGGCGAAGGCGCGTATGACGAAACTGAAAAAGTGATCAAGGAGCTATTGGCTGAGGAATAGGTTAGTCACGGATGACGCGGATTGGATACGGATCCGTAAACAATCCGCGTCCATCCGTGTCACCATCAATGCATTGCAACAGACTCTCCCCGGGAACGGACTTTCTTGAACAGTAGGGCGGCAGGCGTGCAGATCAAACACAAAAAGGCGAGTAACCGAAAGTTATCGATATAGGCCAGCAGAGTCGCTTGCCTGACGAGAGTTTGATAAATGGCGGCGTAGGCTTGTTGGGCCGTCATACTCGTCACCATCTGGCTCACACGTTGTTGAAAAACCGGATCGTAAGGCGTCAGGTGCGACACCATCGCAGCTTGATGCGACTGCGCTCCACGCGCGAGCATCGTCGTAACCGCAGCAATGCCGAAACTCCCACCTACATTTCTCATCAGATTGTAGATGCCGGTGGCGTTGCCGATCTGCTCGTTGCGTAGTGTGCCTGTCGCGAGCAGCCTGCGCTTCGAGTTGACTCACGTGGTTTTCTTCTTCCGCAACCTGAATCTCGCGACGGTCGCGGGCAGCCTGTGTCACGGCAGTATCGACTGACGGCAACGGGTCTTCGACAAATCTCAATTGATCGGTCAGCACTAGAGCACCACCGAGCGGCAGGCCAACAACTCGCTGCAGATTCAAACGCGCCTGCTCGGATGTGGTTTGAGCCTGGGCGAGGCCGACTTGCTGTTCGGCCAATCTTGTTTGCGCGCGCGTGACGTCAACCCCGGTACCAACCCCGGCATTGCGCTGATCCTGTGCGAGCTTGAGCAACGCCTCGGCAAGATCTACGTTTGCTTGTGCGGCAACGACCGACCGATCGGCACGCAATGCTTCGAGATAAATCAGACCGGTACGACTGGCGACCTGTTCTCGCGCCAGGGCCTCGTGCAGTTCGGCGACGCGAACGCCTGCTCGACCAGCTTGAAAATTTCGAATCGCACTGAGATCGAAAAGTTTCTGCGTCAATAACAGTCGCGCATCGAAGTTCTTGAATGGTCCGAGAAAAGTATTAGTGAAACCGGGAATGGTTCCGGGCTGGAAACCAAGCGCGACGAGGTTCATCGTCAAATTCGCTTGATAGGCAACGCCGGAAATGTTGGGCAGCAATGGCAAAACCCGAACATCATCCACAGATTACACAGATCTTTCTGCGTAATCTGTGGATGGCTCTGATCAATTCAACGCCACCATTACTGTTTCTGGTTGCTGGTTCTTCGCCATTTCACGTCGCAGCGTGCGCTCTTCGTGCGACGGAGTTAGTTCGCGTCCAACCGATTCTCCGGCAGTCACAACTTCTTCAAGGAAATAGCTGTCACTATAACGGTTAAAAACCAGGATGTTTCGGCGCGGTATCCTGCGCGCATCCTCCGGCTCAGTCTCAAACAACACATGCTTGCGTTTGTCGTTAACGTTTCGCATTAGTAGACCAACCGGTTCATCGCCGATTCGTGTGATCGTGTATTCACCTGCGGGAAGCGTTATTCCTCGCACGGTAAAATCAAACGGAATCGACGCGCGAAGTTCAGTTCCCGGCAGTTGTGCGTGAACACTTCGCACCGGGGACAAACTCAGAAGACACACCATCGCGATAGCACTCAAAAGCTTTTTCATGATTTCTCCTCGATGAATCAAAAAATTTCTCACCGCGTGCTGATTAAGAAATTGGTGTGCCAATGAGTTGGCCCACGATGATAGTCAATAGGTGGCATAGGAATTGACGAGTTAAGATGTAACTGAGCGAAAGGGGCATTTTGGCGTGAGACATGTGTGGCGTTTTGGGCTCGCGGTCGTCAGTGTTGTGGCGGCATTGCTCATCACCACTTCACTGCAGGAATACACCGACATCACTCCTCTCTTCTACGCTGCGATCGTTCTCAGCGCGTGGTTTGGAGGAAGAGGGCCTGGACTACTTGCGGTCGTCCTGTCTGAACTAGCAATCGACTATTACCTCGTCGCGCCGTATTACTCGTTGGGCCTTGGCCTGAAGCCGATTAGCTTTCTGATCGTGTTTGGAATTCTGGCGCTACTCACCAGTTGGATGAGCACCAAACGAAAAGAGGCTGAAGCAGCACTGCGACAGGCACGTGACGAACTCGAAATGAGAGTTCAGGAACGAACGGAAGCCCTGCAACAAGTACAGTCAGAGCTGACACACGTCACTCGCGTGATGACACTCGGCGAACTAACTGCCTCGATCGCGCATGAAGTAAACCAACCGCTGGCAGCGATCGTCACAAACGGCAATGCGACT
>DATNFX010000102.1:0-17411 GCA_035606195.1 Pyrinomonadaceae bacterium | reverse complement strand
AACCCCGGAAGCTAAGGGCAAAACTCCAACTCCCGCTCAGCCGCCTGAACCGCCAAAGTCAGGGCCCGTAATCGCACCCATCGTCGTTCAAAAGCCAGTGCCGGCGGCGGCGTATGTCCTGCGACGTGTCACGGCCGTTTGTGGAACCGGCGACGCCTCGATTTCCGTCGCCTCGTTTGGTGGCACCGTCCGCCTTAAGAAAATCTAGCCACAAAACAGGCCACAAAAGGCACAAAAATCACAAAAGGCACAAAAGGAAATTCGTGCTGTTCAGCCGCCGAGCCCCATTTTGTGCCTTTTGTGATTTATGTGCTTTATGTGGCTGATTTTTTGTTGTCACAAGGTGGGTAGGGTCGGTGTTCTGACTATAGAGCAACGCAGAAGGGCCGGGGGTGGTTGGAACTGGTTTTTTCAGAACTGATTGCTCTCGGTCCTAAAAAGAGGTCCTCGGAAAATGAACAACACGGGAAATAAGAAGTCGGGATACTTGGTGGCGCTACTTTTGGTGGTGGGCCTGGCGGCGTTTTCAAACTCGATGAGAGAGCTGGCCGGGATTCACCGGTTTACTCTCGACACCGGCCGTTTGGTTGCGCAATACATCGCTCCCGCCGAAGTTCCGCAGATTCCACCTCAGATGAATATCGCCGCGAAGCTCAATAGTTGTGAACGTCGTCAGGCCGTACCGGCGGTTGAAGTCGAGTGGCTCGAAGATGTCGAAGATATAACGGAGCCCGGTGCTCAAGTGACGGTTCCTGTTACGCCTGTTAAGGTCGTAAGAGCTGCTCCGCGAACACCAGCAAAACCCACCGAGTTGCAATTAGCCAAAGTGGAGAAGTTCGCAAAGTTTGATTTCCACGCAGCGCCGTTCGATTTCAAGATAGCGAACGACGATAATGACGACTCCGAGGCGCCCGCGCAGTTGCCGTTGACGATGTTCAAGGCGAAGACTCGTAAACACAATGAATTCAAACTCAGCACTCGCGATCGGGAATTGATTTTGAGAACGTTGAACCGCAGTATTAATCTACGTACAGCCAGTTAATAATTCTTTTATAGGAAACGAGAGACAGACGATGTTAATGAAAACCCTCATCAGCGCAGTACTGCTGAGTGTTGCTTTGACCAGCAATGGTTCACTGGCCGCTAGCGGCCGCCAGGATCCGCGGCCCGCTCCGCAAGGGCCGTCCGCGGCAGATTCCACATCAGCAGTCAGCGAGGCCGGTGAAAACGAAGAGGTGCGCGAGGAGTTTCATCAGACTTATCCGCTCTCGCTATCAGGCCGCGTGAGTCTTGAAAACATCAATGGCGATGTTCAGATCAAAGTTTGGGATCGTCCGGCAGTGCAGGTCGACGCAGTCAAGAAAGCTTATCGAAAAGAACGATTAACAGAAGCGACAATCGAAGTAAACGCGACTGAAGAAAACATCAGAATCAAAACCGAATATCCTGACGGCCCGCAAAACTTCCGCAGCGGCCAGGGCCGTTACGACAATCCCGCGACTGTCGATTACACGTTGACCGTTCCACGCAAAGCGATGCTCGAATCGATCGAGCTGGTCAACGGCTCATGCGAAATCGACGGTGTTGAAGGCAACGTCAAAGCATCATCGATCAACGGCCGTCTCAATGCCCGTGGTCTTCTCGGTGAAGCACGACTCTCGACCATCAATGGACCACTGAATGCGAGTTTCAATCAACTCGACGAGTCGAAGTCGATCTCGCTCGGTTCAGTTAACGGATCCGTGACGCTCGTGATTCCGTCGAATTCAAATGCCTCAGTTAAAGCGGGCACAGTTCACGGCGGTATCACCAGCGACTTCGCTTTGAAGGTCAAACACGGGGAGTACGTCGGACACAGCATGGACGGCCAAATCGGTACAGGCGGTCCAAGAATTAAACTCGGAAACGTCAACGGCGGTATCAGAGTCTCGCGTGCACAGGACGGATTGCCACTGAGCCCCGCAGCATCGCTTCAGGGCGAGGCGGCTGAGGAAGCGGAGCAAGCTGAAGATCTTGACGTGGCGGTTACGGTAGCCGAGAAAGTACGAGTTCAGATTGATACGGAACGGATAGCTCGCCAGGCACAACGTGAGGCACAGCGCCAGGTTGATACCGCGATGCGCGAGTCGCAGCGCGAGATCGAGCGTGCGCAGCGTGAAATGGTCCGCGAGCAGGCCCGGACGCGAGTGGCCGTCATGACCAAAAGACAGGCCAACGACGATTACGGTCGAAAATTTACTGCCAAAGAGACGCGCACCTATGCAGTCAGCGGAACGCCGCGCATCACGCTGAACACATTCGATGGCCGGGTAACGGTCCGTGGGTGGGATAAACAGGAAGTCACCTACAACGCCACCAAGGCTGCGCGCGATGAAGAAGCTCTTAAGAACATTACCATCCAGTCTCAACAACAAGGAGAGGCGGTCTCCATCACCGCCACCAGCGACGACCAGCAAAGCGGCAGCGTAGACTTCGAAATCTACGTGCCACGACAATCAACTCTTCACGTTTCATCCGGCGATGGAGCGCTGAACCTCGAAGGAGTCAAAGGCCAAATCACGCTTCGTTCGGGCGATGGCCCAATCGAAGTCTCGAATGGCGGCGGACAGCTTCAGGTTAATACCGGCGATGGTGTGATTCGCGTCATCAAGTTTGAGGGTCAGGTTGACGCACGCACCGGCGACGGTGGAATCGCTCTCGATGGAAACTTCGACGCAGTAACAGCGAGAACCGGCGACGGCACGATCTCTTTGAGCGTACCGGCCGGCTCGAGCTTCACGATTGAAACCAACGCTCCGGATGAAATCAATAATGAGGGTTTCACGGTTGCAGAAGACATTACTCCTTCTCCGCGGGTGAAGCGCTGGAGAATCGGCAACGGCGGAAAAGTGTTTGTTCTCAAAACGGGCGACGGGAAAATTCTTCTGCGCCCGCGTCAATAGGACCTATTTGTTCTATAAGACCTATATTGGTCTTTAATCTTTTAGCCTGCGCTCTGGAAGATTCTTTGGACCCGACGCGTCCAAGTGAGCGGGAACCTTTCGAGCAGCTTCGAAACAATTAACTGCATTCGTTTCTAAACTGCGACCAGGGGAACGTAATCACATGAAGGCCGCGTTGCTCAGCACTGCTCTGATCTGTCTCTGCTCTGCAGCGGTCTATTCGCAGAGTCCATCCCAAACTCCAACTCCCCAACCCTCGCCGGCAGCATTTACCAGCAAAAAAGTCGCAGAAGACAAAGCCGCCGCTGAAACTGCACCCCTTAAGACCGGCAAAGCTGCGCTTGCATTGCCACCGGAAAAGTCGAATCCCGTAAAAGCAGTTCTGTTTGCGAAGCCGCCGGTAATTGACGGCAAACTCGACGACGAAGTGTGGAAGACAGCCGTCGTGCTGAAAGATTTCTATCAGGTTCAGCCCGGCGACAATCTGATTCCGGAAAACCGCACCGAGGTCATGATTGGTTACGACGCGCGGTTCCTCTATCTCGGTTTTCACTGTTACGACGATCCCGCGAAGGTGCGCGCGAACATTCCCAAGCGCGATCAAATCTGGGACGACGACTACGTCGGTATTCTCTTCGATACGTTCAACGATCAGCGCCGCGCGTACGAGTTTGACTTCAATCCGCTCGGCGTTCAGGCCGACGGGATCTGGACCGAAGGACAAGGCGAAGACTTCAGTCTCGATCTCGTGATGGAGTCGAAGGGAATGGTGACGAACGACGGCTACACGATCGAAGTCGCGATTCCATTCAAGTCGCTGCGCTATGTCGCCGGTAAAGACAAGATGTGGGGAATCCATTTCTGGCGCCGCACGAAGCGTTTGAACAATGAACTCGACATGTGGATTCCGATGGACCGCGACAAAAACAGTTGGCTTGCCCAGGCGGGCCATCTCACTGGTCTCGAAGGTCTGTCAGCAGAAAGAACTCTCGAACTGATCCCGAGTTTAACAGTCTCAGAAACCGGTAAACGTAAAACTGCGCTCCCGTTCAACGCACTCGCCGGCACTCCCGATCCCGGACGCTTTGTAAACGAGCCCATAGATTTCGATCCGGGCTTAACCGGCAAGTACACGCTCACGCCGACGGTCACGCTCGACTTCACTCTGAATCCCGACTTCGCGCAGGTCGAGTCAGACCAGTTAGTAGTCACTGCGAATCAGCGCTTCCCGATCTTTTTCGAAGAGAAGCGGCCGTTTTTCCTCGAAGGCATCGACATCTTCAACACGCAGATCGCCGCCGTTCACACGCGCGCGATTGTCGATCCGGACTATGCCGTGAAACTTACCGGCAAAGTCGATCGAAACACGTTCGGCTTGTTGCTGGCGTCAGACAATGCTCCCGGCAATTTCAGTGACGACGAGCGAACGAATCCGAATATATTTCCGGGGATTCAGAGGTTTGTCGATAAGAACGCTGCGGCTGGTATTCTGCGATTAAAACGCGACGTTGGTAAATCAGATTCATTCATTGGATTCCTGACTACGTATCGTCGCTTTGTTGACGAGTACAACCAACTGGGCGGATTTGATGGTCGCTTTCGCATCGACAAGCAGACGACGTTTAGCTGGCAAGTGCTCGGCACTCACACGCGTCATCCCTTCTTCTTCCCCGAAGAAGGCAAGGTTCGCGACAGCAAGCAGAACGGTTTTATCTATGCCGTCGACTACAACCAGAGCGGCCGCCACTTCGGACATGAATTTTCAATGGTGGGCCGCACGCGATATTACGTCGCCGATCTCGGATTTAATCGACGGAACAACACTAACAGTCCGAACTGGTTCATCCGCTACAACTCCGAACCAGATCCGAAAGCCAAACTGATATCGTGGCGCGTCTACACTGACTTCAACGCGAACTTCGACTGGCAAGGTCGTTCGCAAAACTTCAACAACGAATCGCAGCTTCAGTTGCAACTGCGCCGTCAGACTTATACGGGCGTAGGTGTTGATAAAGGTTATGAACGTGTTTTCGAAAGCGAGTTTGGACCAAAGCGACAGCCAGGGTCGAATTGCGTAATCCAAAACACGTGTACGTTTGCAGGTGAGGACAACGAACGTTCGGCGCCGAGCACGGGTCTTTATTTCTTTGGCGGTTCAACTCCGAGCAAGAAGTACAACTTCAACTTTTTTGTAAATCACGTTTGGGGCGCGATGGATTTCGACTTCGGCGCGGGATCGAAATATCCGCGTGTGAGTCCTCCGGCGCTTGCGGCGCGTGAGGCGTTTGCAGCCGGACAGTGCAAGACGACTCCGTTGCCGGCTAATTGTCGTGCACCGCAGGATCCGGGGCCTGGAGATTTCTGGCATTTCGATGCAGGGCTAACTTATCAACCGACCAGCGCACTCAATGCGCGCCTGAGTTACATCAAGGAGCGGCTTACGCGTTACGACACGGGCCTGCTCGCGTTCGATGAGAACATCATTTCGCTCCGCACGACTTACCAGTTCACACGGTTTCTTTTTGCACGCGGCCGCATCGATTACGACTCGCTTGGTTCCAATTACAAAGGACAGTTTCTGTTGGGTTGGACTCCCAATCCGGGCACGGCGTTTTACGTCGGTTACAACGATGATTTGAATCGTAATGGGTTCAGTCCATTTACCGGGCAACTCGAACCGGGCTTCCGTCGCAATGGAAGAACGTTCTTCATCAAGATGTCTTACTTATTCCGTCGCAGTTTTTAGATTTTGGGCGGCCATTGTGTTGAAAATTTGGGCGGCCATTGGACGTACTGTAGGGGCGGCCCTCCGTGGCCGCCCGTGGTTTAAGGCAGGTTCGCCGAATCCGTGGCCATCGCTACTTGAATCCGTATCAAAACCACGGGCGGCCACGGAGGGCCGCCCCTACAGTACGTTCGATGTTATGAAACTAATCTTGCTTGTTTTGTGTGTTCGGTTTGTGCACATGCACAGTCACTTACCCCACCGGAAGAAAAATCAAAACCCGTCATCATCCCGAAATTCGATAAACCACCAACAATCGACGGCAAGCTCGACGAGGAAGTATGGCAGAAGGCCGCAGTGTTGAAAGACTTCTACCAGATTCAACCCGGCGACAACACTCCACCTTCAAAACCAACCGAAGTTCTCATCGGCTTCGATCCAAAATTTTCCGTGCGGACGTCGGCTTTTTCCAGCGCACCAATTCCAACTTCAACCACGGCTTTGTTCGTTACAACTCTGATCCTTATCCGAAGAAGAAGATCATCTCCTATCACGTTCATAATCTCACCCACGTCGATTACGACTGGCAGGGCCGGATGTACATATGGGAATCAGAGAGCCTCGCCGAGGTGCAGTTGCCGCGCAACAGCTATGCGGGCGTATGGTGGGAGCCGGGTTATGAGCGGTTGTTCGATCATGAGTTTGGACCAACAAGGGAAGCTAAACCGTGCAATCCGTTTTCGCTGGCAAACAAATGTACGTTCTACGGCGAGAGCAATGAGCGTTCGTCAAACAAGCAGCATCTTTCGTTCTATGCAGGTTCGAGTTACAGCAAGAGGATTCAATTCAACGGGCAGGTAACTCAACGATGGGGACATTTCGATCTCGATTTTGGCAATGGTAGCAAGTATCCGCGAGTGAATCCACAGATTACACAGATTGATTACTGAATCTGTGTAATCTGTGGATAGAAAACGGAACGTAGAGCACTCCAAGATATACAAATGCTTTACGTAACTTTACATAACTTTACATAAATCGCTTGGGCTGTCGGTGTCCTCTATCTGTGGCGCGTGTTAAACTGCTCAGGATGTCTCAGAGTCGGATTCTTCTACTGGGAGTGTCGCTCTTGTTGGCGGCGCTTTTTTTGACTTCGTGCAAGAGTGATTACCAGGCGTCGCAGCGACAAGGCCAGGGCCGTCCCGACGCGAAAACTCCCCGAAAGGTCAAAACTACCGCTGTTGCCGAAACCCCTTTCGGCGAAACCGTAACCGCCAACGGCACCCTCGCCGCATACGATCAGACAACAGTCAGCGTTAAAGTCCCCGGACGCGTGCGAACGATCAGCGTTGATCTCGGCAGCGTCGTTTCGCGTGGACAAGTGATCGCTTTAGTCGACTCTGAAGACTACCGCCTCCGCGTGCAACAGGCAGAGGCTTCATTGGCCCAGGCACGCGCGCGTTTAGGTCTCGCGCCGGAAGGAACCGACGATCGAGTCGATCCGGAACAGACGGCGACTGTGCGACAAGCTCGCGCTGTGCTCGACGAAGCACGTTACAACCGCGATCGCGCCGCGCGACTCGTTGAACAGGGAGTAATCGCGAAAGCAGAGTTCGATACTGCCACCGCAACTTTCAAAGTCGCTGAAGGAAAATACCAGGACGCCTACGAAGAGATTCGCAACCGGCAAGGCATATTGGCGCAACGACGATCGGAGTTAGCGTTAGCAAGACAACAGTTGAAAGATACTTCAGTCGTAGCCCCGCTCGATGGGATTGTTCAGGAAAAGAAGACGAGTGTCGGTGAATACCTCGCGGCTGGAGCAGCCGTTGTAGACATCGTCAAAATGGATCCGCTGCGACTCCAGGCGCATGTGCCGGAACGTGAGTCGCACACCATTCAGACTGGCCAGGATGTTCGTGTAACCATCGAAGGTGATCAGAATGTTTATGTCGGCAAGATAATGCGACTCAGCCCGGTGATCGCACAACAGAGCCGCATGCTGATGGTTGAAGCTGACGTGCGAAATAATGGAAAACTTCGTCCCGGATCCTTTGTACACGCGGAAATCGTCACCAACGACGCAAAGATGGCGGTGACGGTTCCGAACAACGCGATCGTGACTTTTGCCGGTATCGAAAAAGTGATCGTGGTTCAGAATGGAAAAGCATTGGAGAAACCGATCACGACTGGTCGTCGCGGCGCCGATTTCACGGAGATCGTTGCCGGAATTAACGTCGGGGAAAAAGTCGTGATCGATCCGGGCAACCTGCAATCAGGACAGCCTGTCGAAGTAGTAGAATAATTTTGATATAGGTCATATGGGTCCTATAGGACCCATTCTTGTTTTATGCAGAAGCTAGCCGAAATCTGTATCCGCCGCCCTGTTTTTGCGACGATGATCGTCATGTCGCTCGTGGTGGTGGGCTTGGCTGGTTTTTTCAAGCTTGGCGTCGATCGTTTTCCTTCCGTCGACCTGCCGACAGTTTCGGTTCGTGTTGGACTTCCCGGCGCGGCGCCTGAAGAAGTCGAGTCACTCATCGCGCAACCGATCGAAGAAGTCGTAAACACAGTCGATGGCATCAGCGAGCTGAGATCAGTTTGCGGACAGGGAACCGCGATCGTAATCGCGACTTTCAAACTCGATCGCAACCTTGAATCAGCAACGCAGGACGTACGAGATCGCGTCAACACTCTCGGACGCACTCTTCCTGACGACGCCACTCCGCCAGTCATTCAGAAATTCGACAACGACAGTACTCCCGTCATGACCATCGCGCTCTCTGCCGATCGCTCATTGCGAGAATTGACAGAGCTCGGCGACAAGATGGTGCGCCCGCAACTCGAACGCGTCGGCGGCGTCGGTGAAGTGCGTGTTGTCGGTGGTCTCGACCGCGCGATCAATGTCTGGATCGACGCAGAGCGACTTGCCGCTTACCAGATTTCCATCTCGCAAATTCGACAGGCAATCGAACGTCAGAACGCCGACGTGCCCGGCGGAAACGTCACTACTGGAAAAGAAGAGCTCACGCTCCGCACGCTCGGAAGGTTTACCGACCCGCGCCAATTCAACGATCTCGTAATCGCGAATGTGAACGGCGCGCCCGTCAGGCTTCGCGATGTCGGCCGCGTTGAAGACGGAACGAAAGAGCAGCGATCGTTCTCGCGGCTTAACGGTGTTCCCACTGTTACGCTCGACATCAGGCGACAGTCGGGCGCGAACACTGTGGAAGTGATCAAAGGCCTGAAAGAGGCTATGCCGCGCGTCATTTCGCAATTACCGGAAGACGTCCAAGTTGAGACAATCCGCGATCAGTCGCGTTACATCAAAGCGGCGCTGCACGAGATCCAGGTCCACCTCGTCCTCGGCAGTATTCTCGCCAGTCTGGTCGTGCTGCTGTTCATGCGCTCGTGGCGTTCGACACTGATTGCGGCAGTCGCAATCCCGTGTTCGGTAATCTCAACCTTTGGCATGATGAAGGCGCTCAACTTCACGCTCAACAGCGTGACGATGCTGGCGCTCGTGTTGATGGTCGGCGTGGTGATCGACGACGCGATCGTCGTACTGGAAAATATCTTCCGCTTCATTGAAGAGAAGAGAATCGATTCGAAAGAAGCGGCGCGAGAAGCGACGAAGGACATCGGCCTGGCTGTACTGGCTACAACTCTGTCTCTCGTCGTCATTTTTCTGCCGGTGTCGTTCATGTCGTCCATTTCCGGACGCTTTCTGTATCAGTTCGGCATCACTGCGGCAGTCGCGATCCTCGTCAGCTTGCTGGTCTCTTTTACGCTCACGCCGATGATGAGCTCGCGATTAATTCGGGTGAGTGATGCGAAGGGCGGGCACGAGTCTCCGGCGTCGCGACGCGGTTTCTATCGCTACATCGATGGCGCTTACACGCACATGCTCTCGTTCGCAATGCGACACCGGATAGCAGTCGCAGTGCTTGCGATAGCTACGGTGATGACGAGTGTGCCGTTATACCGTGCGGTGAAGCAGGAGTTTATTCCGACGAACGTCGACGAAGCGGAGTTTGAAGTCAGCGTGAATGGTCCTGAGGGCACCAACCTCAACGTGATGAATGAAGTCATCACCGCGATGGAGAAGGACATTCTCGAAACGCCAGGTGTGCGGACCGTGCTGTCGTCGTCTGGAGGAAGTTTTCTCGGCGGTGTAAACCAGGGCAGCGCGTACGTGCTCATCGCGCCGCACGAGGAGCGCACGCTCTCGTTTGGAAAATTCTGGACGGAGCTGAAAAAAGGACATCCGCTCAACGCCTTCAAAGGTAACTACACGCAACAGGATGTGATGGTGGAAGTGCGCCGGCGACTTCAGAAGTACGCGCCGATGCGCATCGGTGTGCGCAATTCGCAGTCGTTCAACTTCGGCACGGGCGGCCGCACTGATATTGACTTCGTCCTACGTGGGCCGGAGCTCGTCGCGCTCGCCGGTTATGCGGACGATCTCGTCGAGCGCTCGAAGAGTCTCGGCGGGATAGTTGACGCTGACACGACTTTGAAACTGAATAAGCCGGAGCTACGTGTCGTGATCGATCGCGACCGCGCAGCGGACCTCGGTGTTGACACTTCCGACATCGCCACCAGCTTGCGGCTGATGGTCGGTGGCGAGGAAGAAGTTTCACGCTTCCGCGATGAATCGATCAATGAAGATTACGACGTGGAGTTGCGACTGACTGAAGCTGACCGCAGCGACGTGGAAACGATCAAACGGTTGTACGTTCCCTCGTCAAGAGGTGGCGGCGCGTCGACAACAGCGGGCGGCACGGCTGTCGGCGGACCCGGACTTGTCCGGCTTGATAATCTCGTTAAGATCGAACGCAGCACGAGTCCTTCGCGAATTGACCGTCTCGATCGTGAGCGACAGGTTTCGGTGCGCGCCTCAGTGGCGCCGGGCTACGCACTTGCAGATCGAATCGAGGCCCTGCGTGGAGCAGTTCGTGAAATGAACCTACCGGCCGCTTACACCACCACAGTTTCGGGTCGTGCGCGTGAGCTCGAGAGAACGTTTACAGAGTTTATCTGGGCGTTCATTCTCTCGATCATCTTCATGTACATGATTCTGGCTTCACAGTTCGAGAGCACTGTGCACCCGCTCACGATCTTGTTGAGTTTGCCGCTTTCGGTTCCGTTTGCGTTGCTGTCGTTGTGGGGGACCGGCGATACGCTGAATCTCTACTCGGCGCTCGGTATCCTCGTCTTGTTTGGCGTGGTGAAGAAGAACGCGATTTTGCAGATCGATCACATGAACAGTCTGCGCGCGAAGGGTATGGAGCGTCACGAGGCGATCATGCAGGGCAATCGCGATCGATTGCGTCCGATTCTGATGACGACGCTTGCGCTCGTCGCTGGTATGTTGCCGCTGGCGCTTGGAACTGGTCCAGGTGCTGAGGAGCGACGTTCGATCGCGATCGTGGTGATTGGTGGTCAGAGCCTCTCGCTGCTGCTCACCCTCATTGCGACGCCAGTGGTCTATTCACTTCTCGATGATCTTAAATCGACCCATCGTTGGCGACGCTTCGCCACAAGCACATCCGGCATCGCTCACGGAATCGTCGGCCGCTTAAAACCAAAACCGCCCCGCAAACCCGCCCGCGAGGCAACTCCTGAACCCACCTCTGAGGTTAGTGGCGATTAAAATATTTAGCCGCGTAAATCCGCGGCTTATTCTTTGTAGTTTGTGTTAAGCCGATCCAGTTTTCGCAAAAGCCCCGGCCAGACGAGGCGGCCGCCGCCACCTTGCGTTACAACCGCTTCCTGCGCGGGGATCTGCGCGAAGATCTTCGGATCGATCGGCACCAGATCCACGCCACCTGACTGCGCCATGATCTGAATCCGGCACGCGCGCTGGAGCAGAAACATGGACAGAAACGCGTCTGCGACCGTTGGGCCGACAGTTAATAAACCGTGGTTCCTCAAGATCAGAAAAGTCTTCTTTCCGAGATCCGCTACCAGTCGCGGCTTCTCCTCGTCATTCAACGCGAGCCCCTCGTAGTCGTGATACCCGAGCGACGCGAGAACAAAGAGTGACTGTTGCGAAATCGGCAGCAATCCATTCTTCTGTGCTGACACAGCGATGCCATGCTCTGTGTGCAGGTGCATCACGCAAAGAGCATCTTCGCGCGCGGAATGCACCGCGCTGTGAATCGTGAACCCGGCCGGATTGATGTTGTACTCCGAATCCATCACGAGCTTCCCCTCGAGATCGATCTTCATCAAACTCGACGCCGTAATCTCTTCAAACATCATCCCGTACGGATTAATCAGAAAGTGATGTTCCGGACCAGGCACGCGCGCGGAGATGTGCGTGAAGACGAGATCGTCCCAGCCGTAGTGAGCAACGAGCCCGTACGCCGCCGCAAGATCAACACGAACCTGCCACTCCTCCGCCGAAACCAGTTCGCGAACATTCGCTTGCTTCACTTTTTCAGGGGCGCTCATAGTTATCCTTTCATCTCCTGCTGTAAGTCTGCCGGCTCCGGCATGCTCAAAACGTCTTCCCAACCCGAAACATCGGCGCGCATGCGCTCGACTAGATCGTCACGAAGTTTTCGCAGCGACGCGCTGAGCTGCCGCGGATAATTCTCGATGTCCGCGAAGCGTTGTCGTTGCTCTTCCACGAAAACCTTTTGCTTCTCGATCGACGGGATCGAGGAATGCTGGCCATTCTCCCAGAACGGAACCAGCAATCGATCGACTTGAACGGCGCCGGGAATCTCGACTTCCTCACTATCGAGTCCGATCACGTCCGCGACGTACATCCCGCGGTCATCCGTCCCGCGAAACAGTTGCAGCATTCCGGGCAGCGTGATCTTATCCTCTGAATTCGACGCCTTGAGTGTCGGCCGTCCCTTCATCACGCACTGTTTGAATATCACTCCCGCAACTGCTGGAATCTCACTCGACAATTTTGTGCCGATGCCAAATCCGGCGACTTCGGGAAACTCAGCCACAATCTTTTTGACCTTTTCAACCGTGAGGTCGCCGGTGAGATTCGCGCGCAGCCCGGTCAATCCGTTGGCGGCAAAGAAGCGCATGCACCAGTCACCGAGTTCCGCGAGATTTCCGGAGTCCACTCGAAAGCCTTTGAACGCGCGACGTCGCGCTGCGGTTGACGTCGCCGCCATCGCGGCGTGGACCGCACCCGTGTAAACGTCGATCGTGTCGAGCAGCAACGTCGTGCCGTTTGGATTAGCGTCGAGCCAGCGCTCGAATGCGACTTGTTCGAAATGTTTTGGCTTTCCCGTGCGCGGCTCGATCTCCGGCTGGTCCATGTACTCGATATAAGCCTGTTGCCAGTAGTGAGCTTCGGTGCCGACGGCAGGAATGTCGAGCCGGTGCGCTGCTTCGAGATTCGATGTGTCGTTGAAGCCGCCAATGAACGCGTAAACAGCAATATCGACAGCGCGTTCGATGTCGCCGTTGCGACGCAGCGAGAAATCCGACAGCCAGCGGTCCTCACCGGCAGCCATCCGGAACTGCATCGCCGTGCTCGCTGTCGTCATCGGCAGATCAAACGCGTGCTCAAATTTGATCTCCTGCGCCTGTGTAAGGCCGAATGTGCCGGTGATGTCGGCAAATGGCTCGTGAGCAAAAACGATCGTGCCCGGTCGCACAGCTCTGATTTTGCCCACGAACTGAATGTCTTCGATTGCTTCGGCGAACAGTTGTAAGCCACCGCGATCCTGTTCGAGAAAACGCAGGCGCGGACGATCGATCTGGCTGTCGACGAGCAGGCGCACCAGTCGCTCATGACCCAAACACGGTGCGAATGGGATCTTGCGTTGGGTTACATAGAATGTGGCTTCCGCGTCGCTGAGTCGTTGGTCGTGCAGGCGTGTGCAATCCTTGTACGACGCATCGCCCATCGCAGCGTGGTAGCGATCGATGTTGAGAGTTCCCATTATTACGATTTTGTATCCACAGATTACGCAGATTTTGCAAGTCTATCTTCTGTGGATAAGATCACGGCACCAGCGGCGCGCATCTCTTCAATCGCGCGTTCGCCGTCGCCGGGTTGGACATCGACTGCTCGCATCGCGTTCTCGAGCGCTTTTACTTTGAATCCGTTCTTGAGTGCATCGAGCACGGTGGACTTGACGCAGTAGTCGGTCGCAAGTCCGCCAACGACAACCTCTTCGACGTTTTGCTGATGAAGCTGGTCCAGGAGATTGGTTTCGTCAAACGCAGAGTAACAGTTTGTATCTCCAAGACCTTTTGAAATTACGGTGATGCGTGGATCGTTTCGTAGGGCAGGATGAAACTCCGCGCCTTTTGTGTTTTGGACGCAGTGCACCGGCCAGTCACCGCCGTGAGCGGCGAAATGTTTCGTCGTTGGTGGATGCCAGTCGCGACTCTTGTACACAGGCTCGCCGCGGTCGAGAAACTCGTCGATGAGTCGATTCAAGAGCTCGACAACATCATCGCCGTGAGGCACTGCGAGTGTGCCGCCCGGACAGAAGTCATTTTGGACGTCAACAACTATTAGCGCTCGCTTTGGAGTGGTCATCGTTTTACAGGTCAATGTTACACTGCTTGTACCATGAATTCTAATGATCTCGCCAAACGCATCTGGCAGAAAGATGCGTCGCTGTGGAAGTCTGATGAAGACAGCGCCAAACTCATCGGAAACTCCCTCGGTTGGTTAACTGTTGCTGATGAGATGATCGGCGCTGTTGACGATCTCGCCGCCTTTGCCAACTCGGTTCGTGACAGCGGCTTTCAACACGTGATGGTTTGCGGCATGGGTGGCTCATCACTGTGCCCTGAAGTGCTCGCAAGAACATTCGGACGGCAACCTGGATATCCGGAGTTGCTCGTGCTTGATTCGACTGATCCGGATGTCATCGCTGGTTTCCTGCAACGGATCGACGTCGAACGTTGCCTTTTTGTCATTGCCTCGAAATCCGGTAGCACGACCGAGCCGAATGTCTTTTACAAGTTCTGGTACGACGAAGTCAGCAAACGTCGCGACAACCCTGGCGACAACTTCGTCGCGATTACGGATCCCGGTTCGCAATTAGTAGAAACCGCACGAGAGCTAAAATTTCGCCGCACGTTTCTCAATCAAGCTGACATAGGCGGGCGTTATTCCGCACTCTCTTACTTCGGCATGGTGCCCGCAGCGTTGATGGGACTCGACGTTCCCGGACTCCTCGACGCCGCGCGTCTCGCCGCAAAGGCAATCACGCCGGCAGTCGAGATGGGAACTGCGCTCGGCGATTATGCGAATGAAGGACGTGACAAACTCACCCTCGTAATTGATGAAAAACTCGAAACACTCGGATTATGGATTGAGCAACTCATCGCCGAGAGCACAGGCAAAGAAGGTAAGGGAATACTTCCCGTCAATGGCGAACCCCTCGGTGCTCCGGATGTATACGGCAACGATCGTGTGTTCGTCTCCATCTCATTTGGCTCACTATCGGCGGAGACAAAAAGAAAGCTCGATTCACTTGCGTCAGCCGGGCATCCGGTGATTTACCGCAAACTCGATGACCTCTACGACCTCGGAGCGGAGTTTTTCCAGTGGGAGTTTGCGACGGCGGTTGCCGGGTGGCGTCTCGGAATCAACCCGTTCGATCAACCGAACGTTCAGGAAGCGAAAGACGCAACGAAGGAATTGTTAGCTACGTTCGTTCGGCGTGGCCATCTTGAAGAGCGGAACAAGATAGCCTCGGATGATCTCATGACGATCTACGGCGGCGATGATGCGAAGGAAGCGGAATCCGTCACCGAAGTTTTACGGAGACACCTTGCGAGTGTGAAACCTGGTGATTACATCGCTTTCCTGAATTACATCGAAGAGACTGCTGAGATCGATCAAGCGTTGCAGGATCTTCGTGTACGACTGCGCGATGCGACTCACTGCGCAGTGACCACTGGTTATGGTCCGCGGTTCCTGCATTCGACCGGACAGCTTCACAAAGGTGGGCCTGACACTGGTGTGTTCTTTCAGATCATCGCGAACGACAAAACCGATTTCGCCATTCCCGGGGAGCCATATACGTTCACGATTCTGAAACAAGCGCAGGCCCTCGGCGACTTTCGCGCCCTTGTGAAACGTGGTCGCCGCGTGATTGGTATCGACCTCGGAGACGATACGTTGGCAGGGTTAGAAGCATTGGCAAGGCTGGTATAGAAGCCACAGGTTGCACGGAGGGCAATCCGGATTCAATCCGTGTGCATCCGTGGCCCGTCAGACTGACCGCGTTGAAGTCGTACGATTTGTGGCGTCGCCGCACAGATGTCGTACGGCGCTGGAAACCTCCCGTTAATAGTTGTTTGTTAATTTGAAAGGACATCCCCCAGAAGACAATCGCTCTTTGGTCAGGCATACGAGTTGCCGATTGGAAGTGCCAGCCGCTTCCATGGAACCTGCCGTTACGGAGGAGGAACCGTCGCCGTGAAGTTTATCGAGAAGTTTTTCAAAAACGAGCTTGCTATCGATCTGGGCACCGTCAACACACTCATTTATCAACCGGGCAAAGGAATCCTTTTGAACGAACCTTCTGTCGTGGCGATAGATCGCTACGACGGGGAGGTTGTTTCTGTGGGTCACAGAGCCCTCAAGTTACTGGGTCGCGAGCCGCGGGGCATCGAAGTGCACCGCCCGATCCGTTCGGGCACCATCTTCAATTTCGAAGTGTCACGAAAGATGCTCCGTAGCTTCATCGGTAAAGTTACCGATGGGTACGGCGGATACCGGCGTGGGCATTTCGTCGTCGGCATTCCCGGCTCTGCGACTGCTGTCGAGCAACGTTCGGTTCGCGATGCCGCGCACGATGCCGGTGGTCGCCGGATCGATCTGATTGACGAAGGACTCGCAGCCGGAATTGGCTCGGGTCTGGCTTTTGACGATGAACGCGCGCATCTCGTCGTGGATATCGGTGGTGGAACTACCAACGTCGCGATCGTCGCTTCGGGTGGTGTCGTTTCGTCAATGAGTCTGACTGCAGCCGGAAACGCGATGGACGAAAGCATTCGCGATTACGTGCGTTCCAACTACTGCATCCAGATTGGCGAGTACACGGCGGAAGCGCTGAAGAGGGAACTGGGCGCGCTAAACGACGAGGACATTCCAGCCGACGAACGCAAGCTGCAAGTTGTCGGCAAGCAATTGAGCGATGGCTACATGTGCGCAGTACACATAACTGCCGAAGAAGTTCGCGGGGCTTTGGAGCCGGTTATCAATGAGATCGTTGCTGGCATCAGACGAGTGATTGAAGAAGCGCAGCCGGAAGCGGTCGCTGACATCTACTACTCGGGAATCATTCTCACGGGTGGTGGCTCACTGCTGAAAGGATTAAAGAATCGTCTCCAGAATGAATTGCAACTGCGGGCGACGATGCCGGAAGATCCGATCAGCACCGTAGCAATCGGCGCCGGTCTCCTGCTTGATGCGCCCGAACAATTGTATCGTTGCGCGATCCGGCCGAATCTGCCTGTTTGGGAAGAATCAGAAGAGCTCGTTGTCAGTTATTAAGAAATAGGTCCTATATGTCCTATAGGACCTATTACCTAACAGCGCACGTATCCGAGCGCCCAAAACACGATAATAAAGATCAAAATGGTGGAGATGCATCCACCGCCAAATTTCCACGCCGCTGCACCTGCAAGTATTCCTCTTAACGGTCCTTCCATTGACTACCCTCCCGCGTGATATCGAGACACTAAAATCAACGGTTCATCGCTCGGCAAACTCAGTGCCATCAACCTACTCCACG
>DATNFX010000101.1:0-17138 GCA_035606195.1 Pyrinomonadaceae bacterium | reverse complement strand
TTTGGTCTTTTCTGTAATCAGTCGGATCAGCTCGAATTGGAGTGAGTTGGTGTCCTGGTATTCGTCGACAAGAATGTAGCGAAACTTGTTGTTGTACTTTTCCCTGACTTCCGCCACGTCGCGCAGCAGCCGCACGGTCTTGATCAGCAGGTCGTCAAAATCGAGCGCGTTGTTTCCGTGCAGACGGGCTTCGTACATCTCGTACACCTTCGCCATCGCCGCGCGTCGCTCGTCCTGGTACTCGGCTCGGGCTGCGAAAGACGTTGGGTCTTGCCCGTGATTTTTTGCGGAACTTATTGCAGATTGCGTGGCTCGCGGACCCAGATACTTCTCGTCGTAACCGAGATCCCTGATGCACTGTTTGATTAAACGAATCGAGTCGTCCTGATCGTAGATAGTGAAGCGACGCGTGTACTTGTCGTTCAACTTTTCCACATCCTGCCGTAGGATGCGTACGCAGAGGCTGTGGAATGTCGAGACGAGCGGGAGGGTCGAGCGCTCCTGTGTGTGAAGGAGTCGTTGCACACGCTGGCGCATTTCATCGGCGGCTTTGTTTGTAAAAGTGACGGCGAGGATATTCCAGTACGGAACTTTCTGCTCGGCGTTGAGATAAGCGATGCGATGTGCGATAACTCTGGTCTTGCCCGAGCCCGCGCCCGCGAGGATCAGGAGCGGACCCTCGGTGCTAAGCACAGCCTCGCGTTGTTGTTCGTTGAGTTGTGACAGAAAATCAGAATCCACGCGTGCGTGCATTTAATCACATCGATTGAAGGAGACAAAATCTGCGTAATCTGTGGATGGATTTGACCGCAAGAACCAGATAGATCGATGATTCATTTTTCTCTAAGCTCTGAGCATGAACATGAACACAGCTATCAAGAACGATCAACTCTGGCAAGCGGTGGTGGCGAAAGACGCGCGCTTCGATGGCCAGTTTGTATTCGCCGTCAGCTCGACGGGAGTTTACTGTCGCCCGTCATGTCCTTCGCGTCGCGCGCATCGCGAGCGCGTCAAATTCTTTGATTTACCCGAAGCGGCGGAACAGGCCGGCTTTCGTGCGTGCCTGCGCTGCCAACCGCGACGCGCACGCATCATGGATCCGCAAGTTGAACTCGTGCAGCGTGTCTGTCGTCTGCTCAACTCGAACGAAAGTGAATCTCTCAAACTCGCCGAACTCGCCACGCAAGCCGGTGTAAGCCAGTTTCATTTGCAACGCACTTTCAAACGCGTGATGGGCATCAGTCCACGGCAGTATCTCGCGGCACGCAAGATCGACAACTTCAAGACGCTCGTGCGCAAGGGAGAATCGGTGACGACTTCACTTTACGAGTCAGGCTTCAACTCAAGCAGCCGTCTCTACGAGCACGCTGCCGAAGAACTCGGTATGACACCTGCGACATACAGTCGCGGCGGCCGCGGGGTAAATATCAGTTACACGATCGCCTCATCGTCGATGGGACGCCTGCTCGTGGCCGTGACTGAGCGAGGTGTTTGCGCGGTGCGAATGGCTGACAACGATGCGGAGCTTGAAAAAGATCTGCGTGGGGAATTTCCAAACGCGGAGCTCAAGCGTGACGATTCTGCCTTGCGCGAATCGGTGCAGAAGATTCTCAATCATCTCGAGAAGAATGAACCCCGTCTCGACCTGCCGCTCGATATCAAAGCGACGGCTTTTCAACGCCAGGTTTGGGAACACCTGCGTGCGATTCCTTACGGGC
The DNA here is from genome assembly GCA_035606195.1 of Pyrinomonadaceae bacterium. Taxonomy (GTDB): domain Bacteria; phylum Acidobacteriota; class Blastocatellia; order Pyrinomonadales; family Pyrinomonadaceae; genus PSRF01. Next base: position 15,420 of record DATNFX010000101.1, on the reverse strand, counting down.
AAACAGTTTCTTACGGCGATGTGGCAAAAGCCCTCGGTAAACCGGGCGCAGTACGTGCCGTCGGACGCGCGTGTGCGACAAATCCGGTCGCACTCGTCATTCCCTGTCATCGTGTTGTTCGTGAAGACAAGACCCTCGGCGGTTATCGCTGGGGACTCGATCGTAAGAAGAAACTACTGGACCACGAGCGCCGGGCCCAGAAAGCCTGACCCTTTTCTCGATTCGATTGCGCGTTAGGGAGAGGCGGGGGGCAGACGGCTCGTAGCCAACAGCACTGTAGGGGGATGCAGTGCGTAACAGCCGTTTGCCCCTGAGGGGTTGCCACAAAAGGCACAGAAAGCACATAAAGCACAAAAAAGATTTTGAGTTCTTTTATGTGCCTTTTGTGATTTTTGTGCTTTTTGTGGCTTTACTCGACGGTCACGGACTTGGCCAGGTTGCGTGGCTGGTCGACGTCACAACCGCGCCGGACTGCGATGTGATACGCAAGCAGTTGCAGCGGGATAATCGAGAGAATCGGTGAAAGCAGATCGCTCGCAGCTGGTATCTCGATCACGTGATCTGAAACAACCGAAGAGATCGAATCGCCTTCAGTCAGCACGGAAATCACGATACCCTCACGTGCCTTAACTTCCACGATGTTCGAATGAGTCTTCTCGTAGCGCAGCTCTGAAGCGCGGTTGCCTTCTTCGCGAGTGTTGATGAAGAGCACTGGCAAGCGTTCGTCAATCAACGCGTTTGGACCATGCTTCATCTCACCGGCCGGATAGCCTTCGGCGTGAATGTACGAAATCTCTTTCAGCTTCAACGCGCCTTCCAGCGCGACCGGGAAATTGATGCCGCGACCGAGATACAGAAAATCTGTAGAGCGGAAGAATTCCTTCGAGAGCTCCTCGATGCCGTCTGAATCGTTCAGCAGGTGTTCGAGTTTGACCGGTAGCTCCGCGAGTTCCTGCGCATGAAAGCGAGCTTCTTCGACAGAAAGCACCCCGCGGACCTGGCCCAGGTACATGCCGAGCAGGTAAAGCGCAATCATCTGAGAAGTGAAAGCCTTGGTCGAGGCAACGCCAATCTCAGGACCAGCGTGCGTCAGGATCGTCCCATCGGCTTCGCGAACGATCATCGAACCCTGCACGTTGCAGATCGCCAACACGCAGGCGCCGAGCTCTTTTGCTTCACGTAGTGCGGCGATTGTATCGGCCGTTTCTCCGGATTGAGAAATCACCAGCAACAACGAGTTTTCATCCATCACCGGATCGCGATAGCGAAACTCGGAAGCGTAGTCGACGTCAACCGGTATCCGCGCGAGCTGCTCGATCATGTATTTACCGGCGAGACCAGCGTGCCAGGAAGTGCCACAAGCGGCAATCTTGATCGACGTGAACCGTTTGAAGTCGGCCTCCGTGATGTTTGCCATCTCGTCGAGAAACACCTGACCGCTGTCGAGTGATATCCGTCCCTGCACGGTGTCGCGGACGGAGCGCGGCTGCTCGTAAATCTCTTTGAGCATGAAGTGCTTGAAGCCGCCCTTCTCCGCCATGATCGGATCCCACGTGATTCTTTGAATAGAAGGCTGAACGGAGTTGCCTTCGAAATCTGTAACGCGCACTGCGTCTCTGTTGATGACAGCGATCTCGCCGTCGCCGAGAAAGAAGACGTCGCGTGTGTGTTGCAGAATCGGCGGGATGTCGGAAGCCACGAAGAACTCGCGGTCGCCTAAACCAATAACGACTGGCGGGCCCTGGCGAACAGCAATGATCGTGTCGGGTTCGTCAGCGTTGATGATCGAGAGTGCAAAGATTCCGCGCAGTTCAGCCACAGCCAAGCGCACCGCTTGCTCGAACGAGGAGTCCTTTTTGAGATGCTCTTCGATGAGGTGAGCCATGATCTCTGTGTCGGTTTCAGTGACGAAGTGGTGATCGGATTTGCGTAGTCGTTCTTTTAACTGGAGATAGTTTTCGATGATGCCGTTGTGAACGACGACGACGCGGCCGGTGCAGTCGCGATGCGGGTGTGCATTTTCTTCAGTGGGACGGCCGTGTGTTGCCCAGCGTGTGTGGCCGATGCCGTAAGTGCCGTCGAGTGGACTTAGGCGAATGGTCTCTTCGAGGTTGCGCAGTTTTCCCTCGGCGCGACGAATCTCGAGATCGTGCTCTTCGTTCACGACCGCGATACCGGCTGAGTCGTAGCCGCGATATTCGAGTTTACGCAGCCCATCGATGATGAGGGGCACTACTTGCTTGTTTCCTACGTAGCCAACAATTCCACACATGCTTTGTGTTAACTCCTCTTATCCGCAGATTACGCAGATTATTTCAGATTCTTTTTTACCTTTGCCGGGACGCCGGCGACCAGTGAGTCCGGGGGGACGTCCTCCGTCACCACCGAGCCGGCGGCTGTCATCGAGCGAGCACCGACACGAACCGGAGCGACCAGCATCGTGTCTGAACCGACTTTCACGTCATCTTCGATGATGGTTTCGTGTTTGTGTTTGCCGTCGTAGTTACACGTCACAGTTCCGGCGCCGATGTTTGTACGCTCACCAATCGTCGCATCGCCAAGATACGTCAGATGCATCGCCTTGGTGCCGCGTTTCAAGCGAGATTTCTTTACCTCGACGAAATTTCCGACCGTCGCTTTCTCTTCAAGCACCGCGTTCATGCGGAGGTGTGCAAACGGCCCCACCGCCGAGTTCGATTCGAGCAGCGAGTCAACCACGATCGAGTGATCCTTCACGACCACGTTGTCGTCCAGACGCGAGTTTGTGATGCGCGCGCCGGAAAGAATCACGCAGCCTTCGCCGATGATTGTTTTTCCTTCGATTGTGACGTTGGGATAAATAATCGTGTCGCGGCCAATTTGAGCTTCGGCGCTGATGTATGCGTGCGACGGATCGATAAATGTCACGCCGTCTTCGATCATCAGTTTTCGAATGGCGGAGCGGCGAATGAGGTTTTCGAACTCGGCGAGCTCGGCGCGCGTGTTGATTCCGGCAACCTCGCGGCTGTCGCCATGGAGATAAACGCTGACTGTTCCACCGCTCGCAAGAATGATCTCGGCGACGTCCGTCAGATAATACTCGCCCTGATCGTTCGCCGGCTCGACTTTGCGCAGTGCACGATACAACTCTTTCGCGTCAAAGCAGTAGATGCCGGAGTTGATCTCTTTGACGAGGCGCTGCTCTTCTGTCGCATCGCGGTGCTCGACGATTTTCTGAAACGAATCGTTCGAGTCGCGGACGATGCGGCCGTAGCCGGTCGGGTTTTCAAGACGAACACTCAGGATCGTGCAGGCTGCCCCGGCATTGTTGTGATGATCGATAAGCTTCCGAAGCGTGTCAGTCTTAATCATTGGCACGTCGCCAGACAGAATCAGGACGAGTGAGTCAGTGTTTTCGAGTTCGCTTCGCGCTGACTCAACGGCATCGCCGGTTCCGCGTTGTTGTGCCTGCAACACGGGCCGTACAAGATCGCCGGCTTCGGCGAGTGCGGCACGCTCAACTTCTTCTGCCTGATGACCCACCACTACCAGAATCGCCTGTGGATCCAGCACCTTTGCCGCTCTAACGACGTGCGCGATCAACGGCGAGCCGCCAAGCTCGTGCAGAACCTTGGCACGGTTCGACTTCATTCTGGTTCCGAGGCCGGCGGCCATGATTAGAACATTGAGTGGTTTTTGCGACATCGAGATTTCTTAGACAGTGACCGGGGCGAGTGCCTGTTTGCGACAATGCATCACGACTTCTGCGAGACGATCCGAGTTGTGTCTGACTTTCTCGCCGTCGTACAGCAAGTCAGCGCGGACGACTTCCGTCGTCTGATCGAGCGCATCGTCAATCGGATCGTCGATACCGATTTGATAAGCGCCTTCGGCAGCATAAAGATCAGCCTGCTCTTTACTGATTCGCCGGTTGTTGACGACGACAAAATCGAAATGGATCTCTGGGGCGTACTTCTTGATCGTTTCGAGATGTTTGCGCGCGCTGTACCCGTCTGTTTCGCCGGGCTGAGTCATCAGGTTGTTGACGAAGATCTTAGTCGCGCGTGTTTGGCCGATTACGCGAGCTACCTGAGACACGAGAAGATTCGGCAGGATGCTTGTGTAAAGCGAGCCGGGACCGACCGTGATGATGTCCGCAGCGCGAATGGCTTTCAGTGCAGCAGGCAAGGGAAGACATTGCTCCGGTTCGAGGCTGAGCCGTCGAATCGGAAGCTTGGACGCTGAGATCTGCGTTTCGCCGCGAACGACTGTTCCATCCTCCAATTCCGCTGCGAGACGAACGTCGCTGATCGTCGCCGGGAAGATGTGACCCTTGCTCGCGAGTACTTCGGACGAGAGACGGATCGCTTCGGTAAAGTCGCCGGTAACTTCGGTCAAAGCTGCCAGAAAGAGATTTCCAAAACTGTGTCCGCCCAGTCCGCCGTCACCACGAAAGCGATGACGGAAGAGACGCGACAACAGGGTCGAGTCTTCCGAGAGCGCGATCATGCAGTTGCGGATGTCGCCCGGCGGAAGCATCTGCAGTTCGTCGCGCAGGCGTCCGGAACTGCCGCCGTCGTCGGAAACAGTGACGATGGCGGACAGGCTCTCGATCCACATCTCGTCTTCGGTTTTGCCGACCAGCCGTTTGAAGCCGGCGAGAAGAGTTGAGAGACCGGTCCCACCACCAATGGCTACCAGCTTTTGACCACCTGCGTTCATCATTTGAATCATAACATGGCGAATTGAACGGACGTTGCAGCACGTACTGTAGGGGCGGCCCTCCGTGGCCGCCCGGCGTGGAACTCGATCTTTTGAAACACGATCGATCGGGTAATTTGGCAAAGAGATCGATTCGACGCCGGGCGGCCACGGAGGGCCGCCCCTACAGTACGTACCGAGTGCACAATTAAACTAAGAAGGATTACTAATCAGACGATCGAAGTCGGGATCGTTGCGTAGCGGATAAAGATCGTGGTCGTGTTGTGCCTGAACGCGAAGGCTGGGCTTCAGGTCGAGAGCTTTCTGAAGTGACTCCAGCGCCAGATCGATCGAGCCGAGTCGCGCACGAGTCGCAGCCAGCCCGTAATGAATGTGTGCCGCTTCCGGCTCACGCTTCAGTGCTCTTTCAAACATCTCCTGCGCCGCAACATACTCGCCTCGATTGAGTTCGATCACGCCGCGGTCGTAGAGCGAATCGGCATCGCGTGGAAGAATACTTTCCGTGCGCAGCCGCGATTCTGCGATCGCGAGATACGTGCGCGAGCGAGCTGCGACTTCTGATACCTGCGAGTATTTGTCGAGGAGAATTCGAAACTGATTCCGCGCTTCAGCAAACCGGCCTCGTACAAATTCCTTGTGCGCGCGTTCAAAAGCCAGAAGCGCTGCGGACTCATCTACCGTCGGCGGACGTGGCGCTGGAGGCGCAGCGGGTATGGGTCTGATAGCGCGAACTGCAGCTTGCTTCTGCGTCGTTTTGACCCTTGATACCGTTGCGACTTTCTTAGGAGCAGTTTTGCGAGCGACAGTCTTGGGTGCAGCCTTCTTCGTTTTCACTGCTGGCCGCGACTTGGCTGCTGCCTTTTTGGCCGCAGTTGGTCGAGCCGCCTTCCTTGCAGTGGTCTTACTGGCGGTGGCTCTCTTGGCTTTGGGTTTGGAGGGCGACTTCGCTTTAACAGCGCGCTTCGCGCTTTTCGCGGCTGGCTTAGCTTTTGAACGCGATGCTGACCGTCTCAACCCTTTTGTGAGACTGCTACTCATGTGCGGATCTCAAAAGGCTGCTCACCTGAAGCGAGCAGCCGTGGAATCGCCCGGAGAATACCATAGATGCCCCTCTATATCAATCGGCACAAGTATTTGCGGGTGCTTTACCTACCGAAAATCCAGACGCATCTTCGTGAAAACCGCAAACAAAGAAAAACACTTGATGGTCATTGTTTGCGTATGTTAAAGTGCTTTCGGCTTACGGAGGCTTAATCCACCTCGGCAAACAGCCCCAACCGAATAAGTAACCTCTTTTAGTTTCAGAATTTGCAATCCGCGGAACAGGCGTTTCAGCTTAACTCTCCAAGGAAACATCCCGCCCCGGCCTTCAATAAAGAGTCGCACAATGGCAGACACACCAATCCTGTTGCGTGAACAGCAATACCACCAGATAAAGGCTGTCCTGGCGCGATTACGAATGGACGCCTCGGCCAAGGTGGTCTTTCTGGTCGATAAGGACGGTCAGGAAATCGCATCCCAGGGCGAAGTGGGAAATCTTGACACAACCAGTTTGGCATCTCTCGCTGCCGGTAACGTCGCAGCGACGGGTGGCATGGCTGAACTGATCGGAGAAAAGGAATTTCCGACGCTCTCGCACGAAGGGGAAAAAGAGAGCATTCACATCTCCGTAGTCGGCAGGCTCCTGCTCGTGGTCGTCTTTGACGAGCGCTCCAGCCTCGGACTGGTGAAACTCCGCAGTAAGCAGATTTCTCATCAACTGGCCGCAATGTTCGAAGAGATTGCAGCCGCAGACTATGACGACCTCGATTCGCCTTTCGCCGGCATCACCGACGAAGACATCGACAGTCTTTTCGGTTAACAACATGCGCTATGACCTTTATTAATTACGCTTCCCGAGAAATCAACTGCAAGATCGTCTACTACGGCCCAGGTTTGTGTGGTAAGACGACTAACTTGCAGTACATCTTTGATTCGACTGCGCCACAGGCGCGCGGCAAGCTGATCAGCCTTGCGACCGAGACCGACCGCACGTTGTTCTTTGACTTCATGCCGCTCGAACTGGGAACGGTTCGCGGATTCAAGACACGCTTTCACCTGTACACGGTTCCCGGCCAGGTGTTTTACGACGCATCGCGCAAACTGATTTTGAAAGGTGTAGATGGAGTTGTGTTCGTGGCTGATTCGCAGGAAGAGCGAATGGACGCCAATATCGAGTCGTTATACAACCTCGAAGAGAATCTGCAGTCACAGGGTTACGACTTGATGAAGCTCCCCTACGTGCTGCAACTCAACAAACGCGACTTGAACAATATCGTTGGGGTTGATGATCTCGCGGCCGAACTGCAACGCAAAGGCGAACCTGTTGTCGAGGCCGTAGCCTCCACGGGTCAGGGCGTGTTCGATACGCTCAAGGCCGTTGCGAAGCAGGTGCTAACTGAGTTGCGTAAAGGTTAGTTTTTAGCCGCGGATAAACGCGGATCTTAATCGAGGGACTTTAACATCAAGAGGCCGTCGCCGCCGTTGGAATAATACTTGGGAAGTTTCTGGGTGACGGTGTAGCCGAGACTCTCGTAGAGCTTCTGCGCGGCGACGTTCATCGTTCGGACTTCCAGTCGCACCAGTCTCACGTTCCGTTTACGGAAGCCTTCCTCGACCTGTCCCATCAGACGCTTTGCCAGGTTGCGTCGCCGGTGTTCGGGAGCGACTCCGACAGTCGTTACGTGTCCGGTGTGGTCCGGTTCGACGAGTCCGATTACAAAGCCCGCCATTACTCCGCCAGTCGTCACCGCGCGATAAGACACCGATTCAGGTGCTGTCAGAAGATAGTCGAACGTTTCGCGGCTATAGGCTTCGCCGTCAATGAAGCAGCGTTGATCGAGTCGCCAGCATTCATCGAGCTGCGAGATGGTTAGCGGCCGGATGTCGTAGCTCGTGTTCCACGACGGCGTTGGAGTGTTCTCCTTTTTTTCGCCGTCGTATTGAATCTCCGACTGTGACCACCAGCGGGAACGAAATTTCTTCAGTACTGCCATGACCTTTGTTCGTTCGGGGGAGATAAACCGAGCCTAGTTTACCATCGACATTTGGCGAACGGCTACAGGATTAGCATGCAGTCGCCATAGCTGTAGAAACGATACCGTAGCGCGACTGCGCGAGCGTAGGCGCGCAGTATAAACTCGCGTCCTGCAAAGGCGCTGACGAGGATCAGCAGCGAGGATTGCGGCAGGTGAAAGTTGGTTAGCAGGGCATCGGCAATGCGGAAACGGTAACCGGGTTTGATTGTCAGACTCGCAACACCCTTTCCCGCGGCAACGTAGCCGTCTTCCGATGCCGCAGATTCGAGTGCTCTCATTGTTGTTGTCCCTATGACAATGATTCTGGCGCCACGCCCACTTGCTTCGTTGATTATCTGCGCCGCGGATTCGGAGATTTCAAAACGTTCGCTGCTCACTGAATGTTGCTCCACATCGTCAACACGCACTGGCTCGAACGTTCCATAACCGACGTGCAAAGTGACCTCAGCGATCGACGCAATCTCGGCAACTTGCGCCAGCACCTCGGGCGTGAAATGCAAGCCGGCAGTGGGCGCGGCGATGGCGCCACGCTGTTTGGAATAGACGGTTTGATAGCGTTCGCGATCCGTATTCGAAACACCGGACGGTCGTTTGATGTAAGGCGGAAGGGGTGTCGAACCGATCGTAGCAAGCACGTCGTCAAAAGAACCCTCGCACTGGAAACGCACGTGGCGTATTTCAGCGCCAGGTTCGTCCAGCATTTCTGCAACCAGACGGCCATCGCCGAAGCTTGCCCGTGAGCCCTTTTTCAATCTCGCGCCCGGCCGGACGAGCGCTTCCCACTCGTTACCTTCAATCTCACGCACGAGAAAGATCTCGACGTGTCCGCCCGATCCTTCGCGCTGCCCGATCAGACGCGCCGGAATCACGCGCGAGTTATTCACAACAACAACGTCGTTAGGACGGAGATATCGAGTGAACTCTGTAAAACTCGAATCGGACCACGTCTGCTCTTGCCGGTCCAGTACGAGCATTCTTGAAGCATCACGTTCTGCCAACGGCTCCTGCGCAATCAGTTCCCCGGGCAGCTCGTAATCAAAATCCGTGATTTTCATCCGTGTTTATCTGTGGCCGCCGCAGGATGCTCGTAATGGAAAACTGCGGTGAGTTGTGCGCCGTAAAGCAGGATCAAACTCGAAACGTAGCTCCACGTCAGCACAGCAACCACGGCGCCAACGGAGCCATAAATCTGGTCGTAGTGAAAGTAGTTCAAACTCGATGCAAAAACGTACTTTGCGATTTCCCATAAGAGTCCGGCCAGAAACGCGCCGGGCAGAGTGTCGCGTAACGTGACCTCGGCCTTGGGCATGAACCGGTAGACGAGGACAAACAGCACCACCGTAACCAGATAACTGACGACTGCAAATAAGACTTGCCAGAAAGCGCTCCCGACCGAAGCGACAAGCGTATATCGTTCGAGTTGGCGCGGTGAAAGACCGGCGGCCATCTCGCGAAACGCGACCAGGATTGACGTCACGAAAACTGAGAATGCGAGCAGCAGACCAACCAGTCCAACCATTCCCACCGTGAGCGCTCTTCCGTGCAAGAACGTTCTCGACACGGCGCCCCAGATACGATTGAGTGCCCTTTCGATTACGGCAAACACCCACGAACCGGCCCAGAACACAATCACGACGCACGTCGCGATTGCTCCCAATCCGAGGTCGGAAAACGCCTCAATCGTCTCACGCAGAAATTTTGCCGAGCCCGGATATACGTCGACGGCGTGTGTTAGCAGTTGGCTTCCGGCTGCAAGCTTATTGCTGAGTGCGAACATTAGAAGCAGGGCAGGGAAGAGCGCCATCAAGCCGAAGTAACTCATCGCCGCTGCCGATGTGAACAGATCGTTTTCGTGAAATTGGTGCAACGAATGTCCGAGCATCGAGCCCCACGGCGACCGGTTACGAACGCCAAATGAGTGACGCGAGAATGACGTGAAACGCTTCATTGATTTCGCCGCGGACTAACGCGTTTCAGCGGGGGTCGAACAGGTTGGGTATCTTCGCGCCGGGGGTCTTAATACCGAAGTGTTCGTAAGCGAGCGGCGTTGCCAGACGTCCGCGCGGTGTGCGATCCAAAAATCCAATCTGAATCAAATACGGTTCGATAATCTCCTCAATTGAATCTTTCTCTTCGTGAATCGACGCCGAGATTGTGCCCAGGCCCACTGGCCCACCGTTGAACTTCTCGATGATCGTCAACAGCAGTTTGCGATCCATCTCATCAAGACCATACGTATCTACTTCCATTCGGTTCAGCGCATCGTTAGCGACCGCTTGGTTGATACGGCCGTCGTAATCAACTTCAGCGTAGTCGCGGACGCGACGTAGCAGACGATTGACGATGCGCGGCGTGCCGCGAGATCGGCGCGCGATCTCACGCGCGCCGTCGTCGTCGATCTCGACGCCGAGAAGATTCGCTGAACGTTTGCAGATAATTTCAAGATCGTCGTGCGGATAAAAGTCGAGATGAAAGACGATGCCGAAGCGCCCACGCAGCGGGGCAGTGATCAGACCGGCGCGAGTCGTTGCTCCGATCAGAGTGAACTTGGGAAGCTCGAGTTTGATCGAGCGCGCGCCGGCGCCCTGACCGATCAGTAGATCGAGTTGGTAGTCTTCCATCGCCGGGTAGAGCTTTTCTTCGAGCGCCGGCAGCAGGCGGTGAATCTCGTCGATGAAAAGCACGTCGCCTTGCTGGAGGTTGGTCAGCAGGGCCGCGATGTCGCCGGCTTTTTCGATTGCCGGACCAGCAGTCGATCTCAGCTCCGCGCCCATCTCGTTCGCGATGATGTTTGCGAGTGTCGTCTTGCCAAGGCCCGGCGGACCGGTGAGCAGTACGTGGTCGAGCGCTTCGCGACGATTGCGCGCGGCCTTCATGTAGACGCGAAGATTCTCTTTGACCTGGCGCTGACCGATATATTCGTCGATGCGTGTTGGGCGCAGAGTCAGATCGAGCTGGCGATCCTCGTCGTTGGGGAGACTGTCTTTCATGCGCGCTGATATTGACTCAGGAGGCATCGTGTTTTCAAACTCTGGCTAACTTCTTGAGAGTGCGTCTCAGGATCGATTCGACAGTTATATCACCGCCTTCGTTGAGCGCCGCATCGATAGCCTTTTCGGCAGCAGATCTTTGGTATCCAAGATTGACCAAAGCAGACAAGGCGTCGGAGCGAACAGAGTCTTCGGACGAGACGTGCACAGGTTCCTGTCTCACGCCTGTTTGCTCGGCAACTTGCTGCTGTGACAACTGAGTCATCTTGTCGCGGAGATCGACGACGAGTCTCTCGGCGGTTTTTCTGCCGACGCCGGGAATCTGCGTAAGTCGCACGAGGTTGTTGGACTTGATCGACTCGATTAGTTCATCCGCTTTCATGTGCGAAAGAAGCGCGATACCCAGTTTCGGACCCACGCCGCTGACCGAAATGAAATTCACGAATAGCTTTCGTTCATTCGCAGTCTTAAACCCGTAGAGCTGCAATGCGTCTTCTTTTACGTGTGTATAGATGAGCAGTTGAACGTTTGTTTTCTCGTCGTCGAGGTCGTAGAACGTTGAGAGCGGTATGTTGACTTCATAACCAACGCCGCTGACGTCGACAACAACCTGGTTCGGTTCTTTAGAGAGCAGTGTGCCGCTGAGATGCGCAATCATTTCGGGCGGGATTGTAGCAAAAACGCCCCCTATATGACCTACCCGACCTATTAGCGCTATACTTGCAGCGTTCATGAAGTCCGAGAAAATATCAGAACTGACAACCAGCCGCCTGAGTGTTTACCTGCGTTGCCTGAATGCGCTTCACACGGCCGGTATTAAAACTATTTCGTCGCAGGTGCTGGCTGAACAGTTCAACCTGAATTCCGCGCAGATCAGAAAGGATCTCGGTTACTTCGGCGAGTTTGGCGTCCGTGGAGTCGGGTACTACGTCGACGACCTGCGGGACCACATCACGAAGATCCTTGGTCTCGACAGTCCGCATCGCGTCGGCATTGTCGGCGCGGGACGACTGGGCACTGCCCTGGCGAACTACAACGGCTTTGGTAGATCAAACTTCACCGTTGTGGCGTTGTTTGATAACGATCGCCAGAAGATTGGCCAACATATCGGAAAGCTCGCCGTTCACGACGTCGACGAGATCGCGAACGTGATTCGCGACGAAGCGATCGACGTGATCGTGATCGCAGTTCCGGCAAAGGCGGCGCAAAGAGTTCTCAACCAGGTGATGTCCGCTGGCATTAAAGCAGTGCTTAACTTTGCTCCCGTCTCACTGACTGCTCGACGCGGAGTAAAAGTTAAGACAGTTGATCTGACGACTTCATTGGAGTCGCTATCGTATTTTCTATCTCAGCCTTCAAACAGCACTGTCACTCAACCACGACGGAGAACGTCCAGCAAACAAGCATGGATGAGCAAACAGCCAAACAAGATCTGATCCGCATTTGCCACTTGATGTACGAGCGAAGTTACGTCGTCTCGTCCGACGGCAACGTGAGCGTGCGGCTTGACGACGGTCGCATCCTGGCCACGCCGACGATGACGTGCAAGGGTCGCATGACCGAGGATCTGATCGCGATCACCAATATCGATGGCAAAGCCCTCAACGAGCGTAAAGCTTCGAGTGAGCTCGCTATGCATCTCCTGATCTATCGCGAGCGTCCGGATGTAAAGGCCGTGTGCCACGCACATCCGCCGCACGGAACCGCATTCGCAGTCGCCGGGCTCGCTATAGACCAACCGATTCTTTCGGAAGTGATTCTGACACTGGGTTGTGTGCCGCTTGCAGCTTACGGAACTCCGTCAACCGAAGAGTTGACTAGAGAGATGCAGCCGTTCGTGAAACATCACAACGCCCTGCTCATGGCGAATCACGGCGCAGTCGCTTACGGCGCGGATCTCTGGCAGGCATGGGATCGGCTCGAGACCCTCGAACACACGGCGAAGATCGCGATTCTCTCGCGCGTGCTTGGCGGTTCGAAGAATCTTCCTCCGGACGCGATTGAGAAGTTGATCAACGTGCGCGAAGCTGCGGGTTACCTCGGCGAGTCGGCACGCGGACAAGCCTGTGGTTATCTAAATCCTTCGGAAAACGGCGATGCAAAGATCTCACTTACTCGTGAAGAGCTGGTCGAATTGTTAAGTCAGGCAGTTAATGGTAAATAATCCGTTATTAAATCCGCGTTTTATCTGTGGCTAAAGGAGCATACGAATGCAGGAAGCACTCGGAATGGTTGAAACTAAAGGCCTCGTGGCAATGATCGAAGCGGCCGATGCGATGGTGAAAGCTGCGAATGTCACGCTTGTGGGTTACGAAAAAATCGGCGCCGGTTTTGTGACGGCGATCGTTCGGGGCGACGTGGCGGCAGTGAAGGCTGCGACTGATGCAGGCGCCGCTGCGGCGCGACGTGTCGGCGAGCTCGTGAGCGTGCATGTGATTCCGCGTCCGCACGGCAGCGTCGATGAAACTCTGCCCATCGGGCTCGATCGATAATCGACATGATCATTGCTCGCATTCTCGGGACTGTTGTCGCCACTCAGAAAGATGAACGGTTGAGCGGAAAGAAGTTGTTGATCGTGCGACCGATTAATGTAGACGGCAGTGATACGACCGGTTACGTCGTCGCGGTTGACACGGTGGGCGCCGGATTTCACGAGCGCGTGCTGGTAGTCGCCGGCTCGAGCGCACGGTTGGCCCAGGGCATGAAGGACGTGCCGGTGGATGCGGCAATTGTGGGGGTGATTGATACGGTGGATGTTGTCAGTGGGCAGTAGTCAGTGGTCAGTTGTCAGTGGTCAGTAGTCAGTTGTTCGTTGTCAGTAGTCAGTTGGGACACGATAAACTGACAACTGACAACTGACAACTGACAACTGACCACTGACCAAATACAAACTATGCAACTCGCTCGCGTCATCGGCACAGTAGTAGCTACGGTTAAGAACGATTCGCTTGCAGGCCGGAAGTTGTTGATTGTGCAGACCGTCGATAAAAACCTGGAGGCCTCAGGCAAGCCGATGGTGGCAGTCGATTCTGTGGGCGCTGGTATTGGTGAACTGGTTTTCTGGTGTCGCGGAAAGGAAGCGAGTTTCCCTTTCAAACGCGAAGACACGCCGACTGATTGCACGATTGTAGGTATTGTTGATTCTGAGCAGCACGTAACCAGATGATTCTTGCGCGCGTAGTTGGAAATGTCGTGGCCACGCAAAAGAACCGGCGTTACGAGAATGCGCGCGTGATGTTGTGCCAGCAGATCACGCCGGAAGGTGAGGAGACGAGTTATTCAACCCTGGCACTTGATTCAGTGGATGCGGGTGTCGGCGATACCGTGCTGATCGTTCAGGAAGGTTGGAGCGCGTCGACGGCAGCAACTGGAGAAGCAGGCGCGGCGATTGATTCAGCGATTGTAGGAGTGGTTGATCGGATCGATCTGTTATAGCGATGGAAGATCAGGCGAGAATGATGGCGGAGAGAATCGCGCGGCGCGTGGCGGGGAATGCGACTGCGCCTCAAAGCACTGACATCGGCTCAGAGCTGGCCGCGATGCGTGCGAGTCTCAACGAAATGCAAAATCGTTTGGTTCAGATCGAAGCCAAGGTGAGTGGTCCTCGCGTTCATTCACCGTGGCAGCATCCCAGTTTGGACCGGTTTGGTGTAGAAGAAGCGGCAGTATCCGAGCTCGTAGATTTCTTCCAAAATGATAAGGCTTGCAGCCTGGAGCCAGGCGGCAAGCCTTGTGATCATTGCGCAATGTGTAGCTCCCGCGGTTTTTAGCCGCGGATGACACAGATTTATTTGCCACCTGGCCGCAATGAGTTCGCGTTTATTTGCGGCACTTGTCTCGCGCCTTCATCAGCTTTGAAATAAGGCTCCTCTTTGAATCCGAACAGCTTGGCTCCAATCACAGTTGGGAAACGCGCGCGAGTTGTATTGTAGTCTACCACTGCGGCGTTGTAGTCGTTGCGCGCAGTCGCGATGCGGTTCTCAGTGCCGGCCAATTCGTCCTGTAACTTCAAGAAGCTCTCATTCGATTTCAGAACCGGATAGTTTTCCTGAAGCACGAGTAGTCGACCTACAGTCCCACCGAAGCTGTTCGCCGCATCGATTACGGCCTGCTTCTGCTCGGGCGACTTATCGCCGCCTTCACCTTGCGGCGCCTGTTGGGTCGCGTTCAGCAACTGCGATCGCGCACGAGCGATTTGGCCGAAGACCTCCTGCTCCTGAATTCCCGCCATCTTTGCTGCTTCGACGAGGTTGGGTATCGCGTCGCCGCGACGTTGTAACTGAGTTTCAATGCCGGCCCATTTGCCTTTGACGTTTTCGTGTTTCGTCGTTAGCGTGTTGTAACCACAGCCGCTGGCAGCCAAAGCAATCAGTACCAGTCCGGCAAAAATCGTTAGTCTTCGGATCTTCATCTCAAATCTCCCATGTAAGTTACTGTGTTGCTCTTTCAAGCTCGTCAACTGCCTCGACAACCTGCCCGATCTGAAACAGGTAGGCTCCGAAAAGATCATTCGCCTCTTTCTCCGACGCGGGACGCCGGTCACTCGCGCGAAACTCAAAAATTCTTTCGAATGGCGCCGCGTCGAGTTTCAACAACTGCGCGGTCGCACGCACGCAATCAGGTTTCGACACCGGCGCTTCCTGACCGTGCAA
>DATNFX010000100.1:0-7661 GCA_035606195.1 Pyrinomonadaceae bacterium | reverse complement strand
CGTACTCATCAATTCGATCGACGGAGGCTTCGCCGCGGCGAACTCACTCGCCACCCAGTTTGGCAAGTACTCGCTTTTCGATTTCGCATTTGACTACACGCGCACATACACCTTTTGGTCGGGATTGATTGGCGGCTGCTTCTTAACGATGAGCACGCACGGAACGGATCAATACCTGGTCCAACGTTATCTCTGCACCGATCACCCGCGTAAAGCGACCATTGCTCTGTTGACGAGCGGCGGCATTGTGCTGGCGCAGTTCATCGGGTTTCTTTTCATCGGCGTGTTGCTGTTTGCGTTCTACCATCCGTTTACCGATCCGGGTTATGCGACCGCAGCGAACGCAGCTTTTCCATTCACTGGAGGCGACCGCGTCTTTCCTGACTTCATCACGAAGTACATGCCAACCGGACTCTCGGGCCTCGTGGTCGCGGCGATCTTTGCGGCGGCGATGTCGTCGTCGCTCAACTCGATTGCCGCGACTGCGGTTAACGATCTCTACAAGCCGTTTCGACCGAATCGTGATGACAAGCACTACCTGAAAGTCTCGCACGTGCTGACGTTGATCTGGGGCGTCGTACAGATCCTTGTTGCCCTCGCAGTCAGAAACCAACCCGGATCGGCATTGAGCATGGCGCTGTCGATTGCGTCGTTGATCAATGGACCAATTCTCGGCGTGTTTCTAGTGGGAACATTTTTGCGGCGAGTCAGCCAGCCACCGGCGTTGATCGGCATGCTGGTGAGCATTGGTACGATGCTCTACGTGTTTTTTGCCACGAAGATCGCGTGGACGTGGTACGTGTTTCTGGGAAGCCTGGTGACTTTTGTGGTTGCGTGGGTGGCGAGTTTTGCGTTCGCGCCGGCGACGAAAGCAATAGGTCCTATTGGTCCTGTAGGGCCTATAGCTGATGAGGAATAATTGATGCCTAAACGTTTTTTCTCGGCAATTCTGATCGTAATTCTGCTTGCGCTCGTGGCGCTGCCGGTCAGGCCGCAGCCGGCCCTCAGCCCCCACGCCTTCAAACGCGATCCTTCGTCAAAGGCGCTGAAATGGGCCAACGAGCAACTACGCAAGATGTCGCTCGAGGAGAAGATCGGTCAACTAATCTCGGTCGGCGTCAACGCGACATTTCTCAATCAGGACTCAGATGCTTATCGCGCGCTCAAACATCAAATCGAAGATAACAAAGTCGGCGGCGTCATCCTTTTTCGTGGCCCGGTTTATGAATCAGTAATCCTAGTCAATCGCATGCAGGAGCTCGCGAAATATCCGTTGCTCATTTCAGCCGACCTCGAAGCAGGCGCGGGAATGCGATTTGACGATACGGTCAACTTTCCGTGGAACATGGCAGTCGGCGCCACTGGCAATCCTGAATACGCGCGACGCCAGGGTGAGATAACGGCGCGCGAAGCTCGCGCGCTCGGAGTGCAACAGATCTTCGCGCCGGTTGTGGACGTAAATAATAACGCCGCGAATCCGGTAATCAATGTGCGTTCGTATGGAGAAGATCCTGCTGAGGTCGCGCGCTTTGCAGTTGCGTTCACTGAAGGTGCACAGGCTGCGGGCGCCATCGCGACGGCGAAACATTTCCCCGGCCACGGCGATACGGCAGTCGACTCACATCGTGGCTTGCCGGAAATCAACGTCGGACGTGATCGGTTGAACAACGTTGAGTTCGTGCCTTTCAAAGCTACGGTCGACGCCGGTATCGGGTCAGTGATGGTGGGTCACATCGCAATGCCGCAAATCGATGCGACTGCAGTCAAGCCATTGCCGCAGAACGTCAAATCGAAACCGATCGACACCGACGAAGGGGGCGAGATAATCGAAGAGAAGGCAGCGATGCCCGCTACGATGTCTCCCGTGATCGGCAACATCCTCCGAAAAGATCTGAAGTTTCCGGGAATGATCGTTACTGATGCTCTGAGTATGAGCGGTCTGACGATCTACTTCACCCAGGAAGAGGCCGCGGTGCGCGCCCTGGAAGCCGGCGCCGACATGCTGCTCAAGCCTGCGGACGTTGATGCGTCGTTTCGCGGTGTGCATGACGCGGTCAAGAGTGGTCGCATCACGGAACAGCGTGTTGAAGAGTCGGCACGCAAGATACTCGCAGCGAAATACGACCTCGGCCTCGTGGACCAGCGAATCACCCCAGTCGACACGATTGATAGGATAGTCGGCAGCCGTGACGTACCAGCGCTCGCGACTGAGATTGCCGAACATGCCGTCACGCTCGTGCGTGATGAAGACAAGCTGGTCCCGCTGAAGAATCTGAAACCTGAAGCGCGCGTGTTCAATCTTGCGGTGACCAACGGCGACGACCGCAACTGGATTGCAAGTGCGTTTGTTTCACGACTCGGTCGCGGCGGTGTGAAACTCGAGACGGTTGTGCTGGATGACCGATCGACGGATCGGGAAGTGCAGAAAGCAATCGAGCGCGCGAAGTCTGCCGACCTGGTCATTGCGTCGTTGTATGGACGCGTTCGTTCCGGACAGGCATTGAGTGTTGGAGTACCTGAAGCAGGCGCGCGAGCGTTGTCGGCGTTGATTGAAGCGAAGTCGCCGATTGTCGGGATCAGTTTTGGCAATCCTTATTTACTGCAAGGCTTCCCAGGACTCCGAACTTACGTTGTCGCGTATGGTGACATGCCGTCGTTGCAGCAGGCAGTCGCGCGCGCTTTGCTCGGAGAGATCGATATCACAGGGAAGCTGCCGATTTCGTTGCCGGGTTTGTATCCGCGCGGGACTGGAATCCAAATTAAGAAAACTAGCCACAGATGAAACGGATGAAGAGGGTAATTGGTATTGCGTGTCTCTTGCTGTTGCTTGAGCCTGTCGTTTTTGGGCAGTTGCGGCTTGCGAGGCCTGAGTCAGTCGCAGTGTCGCCGGCAGGATTAGCGCGGATGGATGCGCTGATCGCTGAGGATATTGCGAGTAAGCGTTTGCCGGGGGCAGTGGTGCTTGTTGGCCGGAAGGGTCAGGTTGTTTGGCGGAGAGCGTACGGTGCGCGGGCGGTTGAGCCTCAGCGAGAGGCGATGACGGTCGATACGATCTTTGATCTGGCGAGTCTTACGAAAATAGTTGCGACTGCGACCAGCATCATGATCCTTGTCGAGCGCGGGAAGTTGCGTCTCGCTGATCCTGTGTCGCTTTATATTCCCGAACTCAAGGGCGAGGGAAGAGAGCGTATTACGATCGAGCAGTTACTGACTCACGTTTCGGGCTACGCACCTGATTTCGATCTTCGGGAACGTTGGACTGGCTACGACGAAGCAATCAAGCGACTGATCAAAGAACCGCTGCGAAATCCTCCCGGCACTCGCTTCAGCTACAGCGACATCGGTTTCATTGCACTCGGCGAGGTTGTCGCGCGAGTCTCCGGTATGCCGCTCGATCAGTTCGCACAAAAGAATATTTTTGAACCGTTGCACATGACCAACACTGGCTTTCGTCCCGGCGCAGCGTTGAAAACCAGAATCGCGCCGACGGAAAAACGTCGCGGGCAATTGAGTTATCTCGGTGATAGTGGCACGAATGCGGGAGCGGAAGGAGAGGTTTGGCTGCGTGGTGAAGTACACGATCCAACTTCGTACCGAATGAACGGCGTCGCGGGTCACGCCGGCTTGTTTTCCACCGCCAACGATCTCGCCATCTACTGCCAGATGATCCTCAACGGAGGCGCGTATGGCGGCGTGCGTATTTTGTCGCCGTTAACTGTCGCCGAAATGACGCGGCCACGAGTCGTTTCAACCAGCGGCGGCACTCGCGGACTCGGTTGGGACATGAACACCAGTTTCTCGACTAATCGTGGCGATTTGTTTCCGCTCGGTTCGTTTGGTCACACGGGTTTCACCGGCACGTCGATTTGGATCGATCCGGCAAGCGAGATGTTTCTGATCTTTCTCAGCAATCGAGTGCATCCGGACGGCAAAGGCGACGTTGGACCACTGCGCGGGCGCGTCGCCACGATCGTCGCCGGTTCAGTGACTGATACAGCAACAGTCGCACGTGCACGAGAGCAGTCGGCAGAGTTTTACCTGGATAGCTTCAGAACTCTGAAGCAGTTTTCGGTGAGCGAGCCGGCCAATTCAGTCAAGGTATTGAGCGGCATCGACGTGCTCGAACGCGACAGCTTCAAACAACTCGCAGGCATGCGCATTGGTTTGATTACGAACCACACTGGTCGCAATCGCGAAGGGCGACAAACGATCGACGTGCTGAACAAAGCGCCGGGCGTGAAACTCGTCGCGCTCTTCTCGCCCGAACACGGAATCCGTGGCCTCCTCGACGACAACGTCGGGGATTCGAAGGACGACGCAACCGGGCTTCCGATTTATTCCCTCTACGGCGAGAGCCGCGAGAGCCGCCGGCCGAAACCCGAGCAACTCAAAGATCTCGACGCCCTTGTCTACGATATCCAGGACGTCGGCGTGCGCTTCTATACTTACATCTCGACGCTTGGTTATATCCTCGAGGAGGCCGCGAAGGTAAAGCTCCCCGTCTTTGTTTTGGATCGGCCGAATCCGATTGGTGGACTAGACGTCGAAGGTCCGATTGCAGACAGCGACAAGCTCTCATTCACTTCATATCACACGATCCCGACGCGACATGGTCTGACGATCGGAGAATTGAGCCAGCTCTTTAACCGCCAGCGAAACATCGGCGCCGATCTCCGTGTCATCAAGATGGAAGGATGGCGTCGCGCGATGTGGTTCGATGAGACAAACCTCACGTGGATCAATCCTTCGCCAAACATGCGCAGCCTTACGGAGGCAACGCTTTATCCGGGTGTGGGTTTGCTCGAGACGACGAACGTTTCCGTTGGTCGCGGCACTGACACGCCGTTCGAAGTTGTGGGCGCGCCGTGGATTCAGGGCGACCGGCTCGCGGAGTATTTGAACCAGCGCGGCCTTCCGGGCGTGCGGTTCGTGCCGCTGCGGTTTACGCCGAACGCTTCGGTCTTCAAAAACCAGCAGTGTGGTGGCGTGAACATCATCATCACCGACCGCGCGTTGTTTCGTCCGTTACCGATGGGAATCGAAATGGCGCTTGCATTGCGGAAGTTGTATCCAAACGACTGGCAGGTGGATAAGTATCTGCGGTTGCTCGTGAATGCGGATACGCTCGAGCGCGTGAAGCGCGGTGAGAGCGTGAAAGAGATTGTCGATTCGTGGAACGCCGGTCTGCAGGAGTTCCGCAAAGCGCGCGCGGAGATTCTGCTTTATTAATCCACAGATTACACAGATTTCTTATACGAAGATTTTTTGGAGAATCTGCGTTATCTGTGTAATCTGTGGAT
The DNA here is from genome assembly GCA_035606195.1 of Pyrinomonadaceae bacterium. Taxonomy (GTDB): domain Bacteria; phylum Acidobacteriota; class Blastocatellia; order Pyrinomonadales; family Pyrinomonadaceae; genus PSRF01. Next base: position 2,361 of record DATNFX010000100.1, on the reverse strand, counting down.
AGTATGAAGACTTGCCTGACAGTTGCGCTTCTCGTCTTTGCTCTTCTATTCAGTCAGGCACCCCCTGCGATCCAGATATTCATGCCTGGTGGCACTCTGCCGCCTCGCCCGATACGGTTCACCCTCACTCGAGACGACGGGCGTATTGAGACTGTATTCACCGATACAAAAGGTAAGTTCCAGGTTACCGGCGATCTGATCAGGGACGCTGATTACGTCATCACAGTTGAAACTGATGGCGCAACGTACGACACAACAGTCGCTACATTTCGCATCGTCCGTGGGACGCCGGTCTACACTCCAGTATTCCTTCGACCATACAAAGGGAAACCGGCTGCAACTCCAGGTGTTATTAACGCCATGGAGGCCAATGTCGATAAGAATGCTGTTGCTGCTTACGAAGCTGGTATGAAGGCGCTCGGGAATGGTCAGACTGAGGCAGCGATAACGGAGCTTAAGCGCGCTATTAAGATATCGTCGCATTATCTTCGCGCGCTGAACGATCTCGGCGTTCTATATCTGCAATTGAACCGGTTACCTGAAGCGGCTGACCTCTTCGCGCAGGCCGTAAAGGTCGACGAGAACTTTCATCTCGCCCGTCTTAACCTCGGCGTTGTGTTGCACCGGCAGGGGCACGATAAAGAAGCAGTGAAGATCCTGGCATCGTTGTATGAAAAAGATCGTTCTCTGAAAGGTCTGGCTCTGTCTTATGCGGATGCGCTTTTGGGTGTAGCCGAATTAGTAAAAGCCGAGCAGGTGTTGCGCGCCGCCTTAACCGAGTCGACAAGTGATAGTTCTGCCCAAGTCGATCTTCATTACAAACTGGGAGTGGTTCTCAACCGCAAGGATCAATTTGCAGAAGCTGCCGAGGAACTGAAGAAAGCAGTGACCATCAACGACAGCGCGGCCAATGCCCAGTTGTTGTTGGGAGCAACCTTACTCCAGCTTAATCGATTGGAAGAGTCTGAGAAGTCACTGCTTCGCGCGTACGAGGTCGCCGGACCGGGCGCCGGCAACGCGCAGATGTTCCTGGGCCAACTCTATCTCATGCAACAAAAGCCCGCCGCGGCTCTGAAGGCTTTCGAACAATATTTAAAGGACGTACCCGGAGCTCCAAATGCAGTTCAGATCAAAGCTGAGATCGAGAGACTAAAAAAGAATTAGCCACGGATAATACGGATTGTTTTTCAGATCAGCGCTGATCTCTTAAACAAATCCGTGTTATCCGTGGCCTATTAGCGATCAGAAATTAATCCGGAACTGCCACTCAATCAAGCGACCACCCGGATCGTTTGTTCCCGAAACAGTGATATCGCGGTAAGCAGATCGCGTTTGACCGAAAGACGTCGATGCTGCACTAACGCTGCGTATCGTTGCGTCGGAGTCGCCGAGGAAAAAGTTCGCACGATTGAAAGCGTTCAGGAACGAAACGCGACCTTCGAGATTTACTTTTTCCGTGAGCGGAATCCGTTTCAGTATGTTGAAGTCAAAACGCGCCGTCATTGGTCCATGGAAAACAATTCGGTCGCCAAGGACGCCCGGTGTCAACGGCGGGCCGATGTAAGGCGCGTTGGGATCCAACGGCGCACCCGTCGAACTTGCAAAAGCCGCGATTGTGTTATCGATTACGTTCTGCGGCAGCCAGTAGACGATGCCACTCGGGTCTTTTCGAATGTTTACCATCTTCTCCAGATCCTTCAAGGTCATGTTGTGAAGGACCACACCGGAATCAAACTGGTTGAGTGTAGCGCGGCCACCGCTCGTAAGCAGCGTCGCCGGTCCGGATTGGATTCTGGTTACACCGCCAATCTGCCAGTTGCCAACAGCACGCCGGACGTACGGGTTGCTGGAATTAAAGAACCTCTTACCTGGTCCAAACGGTAGCTCGTAGATGTAGTCGAACTTGAGACCGTGACGAACGTCCCACGGCGAGTAGTCGCGGTCTGCCTCAGGATCCCGTAACGATCTGGGTTGCGAGAATACTGACGACGAAGAGACAAAGGCATTCGCCAATGCTTTTCCATACTGGTAACTGCCCTGAAACAGCAGGCCATTCGCCAGGCGCCGTCGTACTTCGACTTGCAGAGCATTGAACGAAGTATCCGTACCTTGCGTCATCAGAAATGCGCCGCCACCCGTTTGCGGATTGAGCAGGAAGAAGTTCGAAACCTTGCATGTTTGCGTCAGCGTATTTCCTGAAGCGCAACCCGACGACGCGGGCAGTGTGGTGAAAGGAATCAATCCCGCATTAATCAACCGGTTCATGTTGCTCAAATTGAACGCGATCGTGTTAGCGGCCGCACCTGCTTGTCCCTGAAGCAGGCGTGTCACCATCGTTGAATTCGTTGATGAATTCAGCCC
>DATNFX010000099.1:0-10683 GCA_035606195.1 Pyrinomonadaceae bacterium | reverse complement strand
GCGGTGGAGGTTATCCGGGCGGCGGTGGTGGCTATCCCGGCGGCGGTGGTTACCCACCGAATAATGGTCCAACGATGGGCAGCGATTACGAGATCGCGAGTCGTTATCTGATGGAACTTGCAAACGCCACCGGCGGACGCGACTACCAGGCTGACTCGCTGCAGAATATGTCTACTGCTTTTGCAACTGTGGCAGAAGAACTGCGACAACAGTACAGCATCGGCTACTATCCGAGACGTCCACCTCAGCCGGGGCAGCGTCGGCAGATCCGAGTGCGCGCGCGTCAACCAAATCTCGCGGTGCGCGCTCGCGATAGTTACATCTTCAATCCATCCGGATCGCCTGTGGTCTCCGACAACAGCTCCACGCGTACCAGTGCGCCGGTGCTGAAGAAACTCAGCGATTCAACGCATGACCGGTAATTTCACGGTCAACACGGCGCCACCACCCTCACGATTCGCCGCGGAAACTGTTCCACCATGCAACTCAACAAGGTGCCTCACGATCGCCAATCCTAATCCCAATCCACCATGCTTCCGTGTGCTTGAACCGTCTGCCTGGCTAAACCTTTCAAAAATCCTCGGCAGAAACTCCTGAGGGATCCCCGGACCAGAATCTTCAATCCTGATCTCAGCAAGCGATCCATTCCGCTCCAGGTAAACATCAATTGTTCCACCCGCGGGCGTAAACTTCACCGCATTAGCCAACAAGTTCCAGAACACCTGCTGCAGTCGTTCATTGTCAGCTCTCACGATCGCGTCCGGATCTGTAACGTGCGTAGCGATCTCGATTTCCTTCGCTTCCGCCGCCGGCTGAACAGCGTCAATCGCCGCGTGAATAATCAACAGAAGATCGACTGGCTGCGTGCTGATTCGCAGCTTGCCCGCAACGATGCGCGACACGTCGAGCAGGTCTTCAATGATCTGCCGTTGCGAAGCCGCATTACGCTCGATTACTTCGACAGCGTGTCTGGCGCCGTCAGGATCGAGTTGGCCCGAGTTTAGTAATCGCGACCATCCAACCACTGCGTTCAGCGGCGTTCGCAGCTCGTGCGAAACAGTCGCCAGAAACTCCTCCTTCAAGCGGCTCGCTTCCTCAGCCTGTTGTCGTGCCTGACTCTCGCGCTCCAGAAGCTCCGCACGTTCGATCTCGGCTTCAACAGCAGCGGTAATATCCATCGTCACCCCACGCATTCCCACCGGGCCAGTCTCGTCGCAAACAACGATCGACTGCCCCTCGACCCAGATCTCGTGCCCATCTTTGTGCATCCAGCGAAACCGGCTCGTGCCGCCTTTGCCAGAAGCAAAAATCGCCGCGGCTTCAGCAGCAGCACGGTCCTTGTCGTCAGGATGAACAATCGTCAGCCAGAAGTTGGGTGTCGACAACCATTCTTCTTTGCTGTAACCCAGCATCGTCTCGACATGATTACTGACAAAGTCTATTCGTTGATTGGCCGCATCCGGCTTTCCCCACGCTTCCCAAACAACACCCGGAACGTGTTCGACGATGTCTTCCACGCGGCGGCGGTGGTGCTCGAGCTCCGATCCCAGTTTCCACTTTTCCGCTTCTGCTTTCTGTCGTTCCGTAGTGACTGCCGCAACCAGCAGCGTCATCAACGAACTCAGGCCAACAAAAGAGGTCAGCAACAACAGCGTTACGTTTCGACTGGGTTGCACAAATGGTCCATAACCATGTTTCGCACCCCAGACTGCGACCCCGGCCATCAGCAGAATCGCGGCAGTCACAATGCGCTGATCGAATCTCAATGCCGCCCAGAGCAAACACGGCAGACACAGGTAAGCAAGCGGGTATGTTTTGACAGGTCCGGGAAACCAGCCTGCAAAAATAATCAACACCACAATCAAGAGCAAAACAAACAGACCAGCGATCTCGGCAGTGTCTTCACGATCAACGCTGCGTGACATGCTCCACGAGAGCAGCAGCGGTGAAACGATCAGCGCGCCAAATCCGTCACCCATCCACCACGTCAGCCATAAACTCCAAAATCTTGTCCACTGACTCGGATCGCCAAAGCAAACACTCAATCCTCCGATCGTGGCACTTACAAGCGGCGCCAGCACTGCCGCGTAAACGACGAACGTCAACACGTCGCCGACTGAATCGAAAGACTTGCGCCAACCTTTCGATCGTTTCAGAAGTGACCACGCAACAATCGCCTCGAGCGTGTTTCCGATTGCGATCCCGAATGTCGAAGCGAGCGGAATACTGGTCAGGAGGTTTGCAGCGAGTGCTCCCAAAAAAACGCCCGGCCACACGCGCAGTCCGAAGATCAGCAGTGAAGCGATCGCGATTCCCGTCGGCGGCCAGACCGGCGTGACGTTTTCATGGACGGAGGCGAGCGACAGGCCGAGTTCCGCCGCCGCAAAATACACGACTGCGATGAGCAGACTGAGACCAATCGGGGGCGTGTTGCTACGTTTCATTGAGCAAGCTCTGGACTGATCGAATGGTCAAAGTCTACGTCCGGTATGGGCGGGAATCAATCACGAAAAAAGAAAAAAGCGCGGCGGTTTTTGCCGTCCGCCGCGCCAACTATACCCACAGGAGGAAAGGGGTATTCAACGGTGAAATTATAGAGGATTCGGCAATGGGTGGCAATGTTCGTTATCGCACCAAAGCGCCCGCTAAACAGAAAGAAAAAGCCACATTGAAAATCCTTTTCCTGTGCTAAGATCGCCATTCCCTCTTGAACACGCGAATAACGGGCCTGTGCAGCCGCGTTGGGACCTCTGCTCCCCTGTGTCGTCTTTGAACAAGACTGCCAAGCTGGGAGAACCTATGGCCACGCGCGACATGATAGTTATCGGAGCTTCTGCTGGTGGAGTCGAGGCGCTAACTAAACTGGTTACGAATTTCCCGGCTGATTTACCCGCGGCGGTTTTTATAGTTCTTCACCTTTCAGCAAATGCACCCAGTCTGTTGCCGAGCATTCTCGGGCGCGAGTCAAATTTGCACGTCGCGCACGCTGTAGATGGCGAACCAATAAAGCGCGGAAAAGTATACGTAGCACCTCCAGATCACCATTTGATCATCGAACACGATCACCTGAGGCTGGTGCATGGTCCAAGAGAAAATCTACACCGTCCTTCCATCGACACTCTATTCCGTTCGGCGGCGCGTTGGGCTGGTCCACGAGTCATCGGAGTAGTGCTCACTGGAGCGCGGGACGATGGCGCTGCCGGCATGCGCGTTGTCAAGCAGCGCGGCGGCATCGCGGTCGTTCAGGATCCGCTGGAAGCCCCTTTTCCCAGCATGCCCATGAGTGTCATGCAGGAAATCAATGTAGATTACTCACTGCCATTACGCGAGATTCCTGAATTGTTGAGCCGGCTCTCCCGCGAAACCACAGCGGAGGAAGGAGCGTTTCCCGTGCCGGATGAAATCGAGATCGAGGCAAAGATCGCAGAACAAACGATGGAGAGTGCCGAGCTTATTGCCAGCGTCGAACGCCTGGGCAAGGTATCAAAGCTGACCTGTCCCGATTGCCATGGCGCATTATGGGAAATCAACGATAAGAAATTGCTGCGTTACCGCTGTCATGTGGGACATGCGTTCTCGGCCGAGGCGCTGAGCGATGGTCAATCCCAAATGCTCGAGGTCGCACTCTGGTCTGCAGTGCGGGCACTCGAAGAGCAGATGATACTGGCCAAACGAATCGGCGAACGTGCGCGCAGAGCGAATCGACTGAAAGCAGCAAAGTCATTCGAGGAGCGCGCTCAGGATGCGGAAGAACAAAGCTCAATGATCCGGCAAATATTGCTGATCACAGAGAAAGGTGATATAGGCGAGCCTGTATTAACCAGCAACGATTTAGAACGCATATGACCGATTCGGAGAACTCTGAAGCCGGCAAGTCAGATCTGGTTGTAGTTGGCTCTTCCGCGGGCGGAGTCAGCGCCCTTTCCACTTTAGTAAGCACCCTGAGCAAATCGTTTCCGGCGCCTGTCGTGCTTGCACAGCACCTCGATCCCCAACGTCCCAGCCAACTCGGTTCAATTCTTGAGCGGCGCAGCCACCTGCCGATAGTGATAGTGAGCGAACATGGTCCGACCCAACTCGAAGGCGGCAAGATTTACGTCGTGCCTGCAAATAGACACGTGCGCATTAGTGATGGACACGTACGCCTCGAAGCCGATAACGGAGAACGGCCCAAGCCGTCCGTGGACTTGTTGTTGTCGAGCGCGGCCGAATCTTATGGCGAACATCTCATCGCAGTGATTCTTACAGGAGCAGGGTCTGACGGCGCGGCCGGAGCAGTCGACGTGAAGAATGCGGGCGGAGTGGTAATCATACAGAATCCGCAAACCGCTGCTTACCCATCGATGCCGCTTTCTTTGCCTCCCACGGTCGTCGATCACGTGGTTGAGATGGAGCAGATTGGGCCGCTGCTATTCGACATTCTGAAGGGCGTTCACCTCGCGCCGACAGAGAAGGTCGAAGATCCGCTACACGACCTCCTGACGCAGGTCAGTGCGCATACCAACATCGACTTCCGCAACTACAAGACCTCGACAATCATGCGCCGGGTCAGCCGCCGCATGGCGGTCACGCATAACGGGACTATCAGGGATTATTCCGACTTTATTCGCACTCATCCCGAGGAAATAACCGAACTCGTAAGAGCGTTTCTGATCAAAGTGACGGGCTTCTTTCGCGATCCGGAAGCTTTCGACTTCCTAAGAGGCACAGTTATCCCGGCATTGGTCGAACGTGGAAAAGAGAATGGTCGCACCCTCCGATTCTGGTCTGCCGGCTGCGCTACTGGTGAAGAAGCCTATTCACTTGCCGTCCTGCTTGCCGAGCATCTGGGGCACGACTTTCCCGAGTGGAACGTGAAGATATTTGCCACCGATCTCGCCGCCGACGCCGTCAACTTCGCGCGTCGCGGGCTCTACCCGCAGAACGTGCTCAGCGAATTGCCCGAAGATTACCGCGAGCGGTTTTTTGAACGCATCGATCACGGCTATCGCATTTCAAAGTCACTCCGGCAGGTCGTGATCTTTGGCCAACAGGACATCAGCCGCGGTGTTCCTTTTCCGCGTATCGACCTGGTGGCTTGTCGTAACCTGTTGATTTATCTGAAGCCTGATATGCAACAAACTGTTCTGGATCTTTTCGCTTATTCGTTGCAGCAATCGCGCGGTTTTCTTTTTTTGGGCAAAGCGGAAACGGCCCGGCCAACGAAAGCAAGTTTTGAGCTGATTAATAAGAAGTGGCGAATCTATCGTTGCGTGGGTGGGCCACTTGCCCTGCCGTTACAGGAGCGTATGCCTCAACACGGCGCCGGTAGTAATCCATTGCGCGACCCGCGGCGCGGTCTGCTGCCTGCAACCATCGCGACTACGCACGATCTAACAAACGCCGACCTTGAAGTAGCACAGTTGCGGCGCATCAATGAAACGATGCTCCGTTACACCAACGTGGCCGTTGTGATCATCGATCGCCAGTACCGGATACTTACAATTAACGCCGCCGCTCGTCGACTGCTCGGCGTCCGCGATCTCGCACACGACCAGGACTTTCTTCATACTGTTCGTGGATTGCCCTATCAGGAAGCACGCCGCGCGATTGATACCTGCTTTCGTGAACATACAACTACGAACCTCCAGGGGCTGGAACTGGATCAATCGACCGAAGGCTCCGGAAGATACGTGAGTCTCACCATTATGGGGATGCCGATCGAGCAGGGCACGCCGGAATTGGCCGTGATCACCGCGCTGGACATCACCGAACAGGTTCAGATTAAAAAACGGCTCGAGGCGGTCCAGCGCGAACATGCTGACCTCGTAGCCGACCTCAGCGCTGCAAACAAGCGATTCGGTTCGATGAATAAAGAGTTGCAGGACGCGAACGAAGAGTTACAGGCAGCCAATGAAGAGCTGATGCTCACTCAGGAAGAGTTGCAGGCGACGAACGAAGAATTTGAAGCGACCAATGAAGAGTTACAGGCGACGAACGAAGAGCTCGAGACCAATTACGAAGAACTTCAGGCGACTAACGAAGAGCTTCAAACTACGAATGATGAATTGACGGCGCGCACAGTTGAATTGCAGGAACTGAGCAAGCAACACCGCCTGGAACAAGCACAAATCGCAACTCTGCTGGAAAGATTTCCTTACTACGTCATGGTATTGAGTGCCGGCGATCTTACCATTCAGGCGCTCAATCCTGCTTACAAACAGCTATTGGGAAGTAGAGATGCAATCGGACTGACTGTTAGCGAAGTCTTTAGCGGCACGCAGGTGGACGAACTTATCAAGACACTCAGAACTTCAGTACGAGAATCGCAATCATTTACTACCGATCCCATCCTGGCGAGCGTCGATGGCGATCACCAGTCTACGAGCATTCGCTTTGTACACACAGTTGTACCCATCAATGACGTCAGCGGCGAGAGCGTTATTCGATTATTTCTCTACAGTGAGAAGGTGAACTGACTGTTTAAGACCGGGGGGGGTAAAACGCAGGTCGCTTGCCATGATGTTATAGCACTCACATACTGTTCGTTCGAGCACGTCACGATCGGCGATGTGCAACCGTCCCCTTCGATATTCAATCGCGTGCATTGCCTGTAACATGCCGGCGGCAACGGTTATCCCCGCGCGCCGCGCGCCGACTCTTGAAGCGATCATCTCCTGCGTCAAGCTAAGATTTTCTCCGCCCACGCGATCGTGAATCATCAGCAACCAGCAACACAGGCGCTCGGTGATTGTGTGTCTCGTGTTGCACACACATCGCTGTGAGACTTGTGTGATCAGTGCTCGATAACAGCGGAGCAGGGCTTTGAGAGCAGTTTCGTTATGAACAAACAACCTGTCCAAATGCCTCGCCTCGAGCTGGATGGCCTTGCCGCTAACTGAAACCCAGTTCCACTGTCTTGAGCGTCCCGAACCAAGAACTGCAGAAATTCCCACCAGCCCCTCACGACCCACCATAGACGTTTCGACAGTAGTGCCATCTTCCATGATCGCAAGCCCTGAGATTACCGAGTCCAACGGGAAGTAGACAACGTCGATTTTGTCTCCCTGTTCGTAAAGCACCTGATTCGTACTGAGAGAAACAATTCTTAACTCCGGAAGTAACTGATTTGGCGCCCAGGGGATGGTAAGAAGCTCTCCGAGCAGAGCATTACGCGAAGCAATGCTCGACGTTAGTAGCTCTTTCGTCTCGAAAATTATTGAGGGCAGGTTACCACTCATCTCATCTTACTCCGCACGCCAGAACTCGGGGTAATAAAAGATCGACAGAGAGGGTCGTTCGGGTTCCGGTTATGGATTTTAAGCCTATTGTTCGTTATCGTACAAGTGGATTTAGAAACTTTTTCCCCTTGTTATAACTGGTTGTGCCTCGGGAATCTCCTGACGAAATTTGTTCGTCACCGTACCGACACAGTATTGATACCGGATTAGAGTTTTGCCCACACAACAAGCAGGGTGGCCGAGGCTGGCATATCCTTCCCGACTGACCTTGAGAATTTTATGTCGGCCTCGGCTTTTAAGTCATCGGACTTTTGACAACCGCCCAGATCAATCCCGAAAAGAAGCGGCCCTTTTCATAGCGAGTTTTGCTATGCCAATCATGAATAGCCCCCGTGTCCTCTACATTGAGGACCATGATGATACCCGCGAGCTTGTGACGCTTGTGCTCGAGCAGAAGAGTTATGAGGTTGTGACCGGCTCGACGATCCAGAGCGGCGTCGATCTAGCCCACTCACAGAACTTCGATCTCTATTTGTTGGATTCATGGCTGCCCGATGGTTCCGGGTTGGATCTGTGCAGACAAATACGTGAGTTCGACACAGCAACGCCGATTGTTTTTTACTCTGCGGCAGCGTACGAGATGGATCGCGACGAGGCGCTCGGTTCGGGAGCGCAGGCGTACCTTGTGAAACCATCTCCGCCATCCGAGCTCTGCACCCTCGTCACCTCGTTAATCGAATCACACCGCCACATCCGCCGCATCGCCGTCTGAAATAATTTTTTTCTCGGAACGTACTGTAGGGGCGGCCCTCCGTGGCCGCCCGGCGTCGAATCGATCTCTTTGTCAGCGAGTGATTAATCACGCAAACGAAACTAAATCGATCGCATAGCAAAGAGATCGATCCCACGCCGGGCGGCCACGGAGGGCCGCCCCTACAGTACGTTCAATCGTGCTTTGAGGGATAAGCGTTCGGCGGGCCAGATACTCCAGAGGAGCAGGCCTGATAGCCAGAGCGTCAGGACTGTCACAGCGGTGAGAACCAGCCAGAACGACCAATAGGAGTGAAACGTTCGATCCCATCCAGGTTGCACCGCGTGCGCGAGATTTACATTCAGTGCCGGCGCCGTGAGAAAACGCGACAACAACTGGATCACGAGATACCACCCAAACGCCCAGCGCCACGCCATTCGATCCATTCCAACCTGACTCAGCGCCACTAACGCCACCGCAAGTCCACCGACGTGCGCGAGTGTCGAAGACCAAAACACACCCCACATGAGCACGACGTAAAGAATCCAGATAATCAGACCCGGGATCGTCCAGATCGCCGCGAGCCTGATCACGAGTGGCTTCTCCAGGAAGAGCCCCATCGCCAGCAGCAGGTTGCCGACGTTGCACATCCAGAACATGTTCCCGAGCTCGTCGACTGGCCAGTAGTGCTTTACCTGGGCGAGAAAAAAGATCAGCGGCAAGATCCCGAGCAGCCGGAGTTTTGTGCGGGGGGAGATGTTCATTGCGCGCTTTAGAATAACAGCTATTTGAAAAAAACACTGCGTGTGCTTTTGTCTCTGCGTGCGTTTGTGATAAGAAATCCACGCAGAGTTTTTCGCGGCGTGACTTCACTGATGACTTCACTTGAAGACCTCCTCAAAAAATCGATCCCGGAACTGAGCGACCTGTTTGTGCGCCGTGAAAGGCGAGTACCTAAAGGTTTACTTGAGGCTCTGGAAGTTGACCGCCGTCAGGGTGCACACCAACTCGCGAAGCGCATCCGCGAACGATACCGCGAGAACCGTTCTGAAGGTCAGCGGCTGCACTTTCTCCTGCGCTTCGAGATCGAACTCTGGTCGCAAGGCTATGGCATGGTCGCGGGCGTCGATGAAGCAGGCATGGCGCCACTCGCCGGACCTGTGGTCGCAGGCGCCGTGATACTGCCGCAGAACTACAAGCTTCGCGGTCTAAACGATTCCAAGAAGATCCTCGATCCTGAGAAACGAGATGAACTGGCGCAACAGATCAAACATGAGGCGCTGTGCTGGTCCGTCGGAGTTGCGGAGGTCGAAGAGATCGACAAGATAAACATCTATCACGCCGGCCTGCTTGCGATGCAGCGTGCGGTGCACGGTCTCAACTCACAACCTGATTTCATTCTCGTCGACGCGCGAAAGATTCCCAATTGCCAGACGCCGCAACGCGGCATCATTCGTGGCGACGCACTCTCCGCCAGCATTGCCGCCGCTTCGATCATCGCGAAGACAACACGCGATGCCCACATGCGCGAGATGGACCAGATGTATTCCGGGTACGGCCTGGCAGTTCACAAGGGTTATCCCACACCTGAGCACTGTCGCGCGCTGAAAGAGCTCGGCGCGTTGCCGATTCATCGCCGCAGCTTCGCGCGCGTCAGAGAAGCCTTGGGCCTCGACCCGATCCAGGCTGAGCTGTTCGAGCCAGAAGAAGAAATCGCGCAGGCTGCAGTTCAATAGGTCCCATAGGACCTATTCTCAATATTTCCTCTACACTTAAAGAATCACTTTAGGCTTAAACTTCCAGCATGGCCTCCTTAGCCGAGTACAAGAAGAAGCGGAAGTTCGACAAGACTCCCGAACCGGGTCCCACAAAGAAGCGCACTCGCTCTGGTCGCATGTTTGTGATCCAGAAACATCGCGCCACTCAACTCCACTACGACTTCCGTCTCGAAGTAGACGGCGTGTTGAAGTCGTGGGCCGTTCCGAAAGGACCATCACTCGATCCCAGCGTGAAGCGATTCGCAATGCAGGTAGAAGATCATCCGGTTGACTACGCGAAGTTCGAAGGCGTTATACCCGAAGGCGAGTACGGCGGCGGTACTGTGATGGTTTGGGATTATGGAACGTACAAGCCTGAAGGCACCGATGATCCTGAAGCCGCGCTACGCAAAGGCGATTTCAAGTTCACACTCGAGGGAGAGAAGTTAAAGGGCTCGTGGGTTTTGGTACGAACGCGTGAACGTCAGTGGCTGCTGATCAAACATCGCGATTACTACACGACGGAAGAGGACGTCACGGAAATAGCGCCCGTGTCGATTCTGACGCGACGTTCGCTCGCGGAGATCGCAGAAGATGAGGGCGGCAACGTTGAGAAAGCCAAGACCGGCGATCCGAAGAAGATTCCACGTCGCACGGGAGTGAAGCGCCGCAAGAGAGGTGCGAAGGCGAAGGTGTGGCAGTCCAACCGGAGCCACGGATAAAACGGATCATCGAACCAGATTTACGCGGATCGATCCGTGGTAAATAAAGTGACGGGATGTTCTTGTGTCTTATTTTGATCGAGAATATGGATGACGTAATGGCCTTCAGTTTTCAAATAATCAGAGATCAATCTTCGATGACAGCGCCACCAGAGGGCTTCGGCACACATCACTGCCGTCCGGCCGTTCTCGGCGAGTTCAAGTAAATCCTTAACCCCCTTCCTGAACTCTTC
>DATNFX010000098.1:0-3057 GCA_035606195.1 Pyrinomonadaceae bacterium | reverse complement strand
TACAGGGAGCGGTAGCGACCTGGTCAAACGATAGGAGTCAAGGATCATTAGGAAATGTCGCATGCTGATCACTGACCAGGTCGCTACCGCTCCCTGTACTGACCCGATCCAAGAATGATCTCGGACTTTTGAGGCAAAGCCGGGAGTTGGGATGAAAAAGATCCTGATCGTCACTTGTCGCTTCGACGAAGACCGGAATGGCGGATCGCGGCCGTGGCGAGTGCCGCAGGCCATGGCGGCCGCGTATCTCGCGGGCGGTTTCAATCCGCAGTTGTGTGAGATACGACTCTACAGTGAGCTTTACAGTGGTCCGCTTTTAGATCTCGATTTGCTTCGCTGGCCTGACATGTTGGTCCTGTCGGGATTGCAGGTAGACTTCGATCGTTTCCTTCATCTCACAGCTTACGCGCGAACGCTCAATCCAAACGTGATCGTCGTTGCCGGTGGATCGCTGGTTGAGGTGTTGCCTGTTTTGTCTCGAAGGTTCTTTGATTACTGCTGTCGTGGACCAGTGGAAGAGATTCAGAACGTCATCAGAGATGCATTCGGACCGGATCATGTGGCTGAGACGTTCATGCCGCGGTACGACCTGGCGTACTGGACTAAGGGGGTGGGCTTCGTCGAGTCGAGCCGCTACTGCAACTTTCATTGCAACTTCTGCACAATGTCAATTGAGAACAACAGCTACACAAGTTTCGACCTGGAAACAGTGCGGCGGCAGATTCTAAGCACGGGGCGGAAACACATTTTCTTTCTGGACAATAATTTTTACGGCAACAATGTTCACCAGTTTGAAAGTAAGCTGGAGATGCTGAAGGAAATGAAGCGGTGCGGGGAGTTGCGCTCGTGGGGTGCGGAGCTGACGGCTGACTTCTTCATGAAGCCGCGCAATTTGGAGCTGGCGCGCGAGTCTGGGTGTGTGGCGTTGTTTTGCGGTGTGGAGTCGTTTGATGACGACTGCCTTGCGTCATTCGAGAAGCGACAGAATCTGACCAATCAGGTTGATTTGATTCGACGTTGTCTTGAGGCCGGAATTCTGTTTCTTTACGGGATCATCGTCGATCCCACGCGTCGTTCGGTCAAATCGTTGCAGGCGGAGTTTGAGTTCATCCTGAACAATGACGAGATCACGTTGCCGAGTTACTTTACGATGCCGATACCATTATTGGGCACCCCATTCTTCTTCGAATATCTGAACAAGGGTGCGATATTGCCGCGAACGCGTGTCCGTGATCTCGATGGCACAACGTTGTCGCTTCGGCCTCTTGATGATCTCGGAGCGGTTGCTGAGTTCTGGTCGAGGTTGCTTCGTTGGGAAGGTTATAAGAAGCAGCTCATCATGCGCACGATCCGGTTTTTGAGACGGTACAGATACTCGCTCGACTGGCTTGCTCGTGCCGTGAATGTCGGAAATAGTGCGACGCAGTTGTTGCCGAGGTATCGAAACCGGAGGCGAACTTTTGTCAGTACAAGTGAGTGCCTGGATCCCGTTTACGAGCCGATTTGTTCGGTGCCATCGAAGTTTCAGAAGTATTTTGACCCGGTTTATGTGACGGATGAGGAAGGCTCGTTGAACCCCGACCTGGAAGAATTAAGAGAACCGAGCGCCATACGTTCTCTGAGGACTATCCCGGCGACGCTGCGCGACGATGATGCGGGAATAAAAGCGGCTTCAGCCAGGTATTAAAGGTGAGCGTAGCCTCAAAGTTAGGGCTCACACCTGGACCGGGTCCGTACAGGACCGGGTCCAGGACGGGCGAATCCATTCATACGAAGGTTCCAAAAAATTGAATTGTCAAAAAGTACTGGAATTGATCCATTCCTACGTTGATCGCGAGTTGGACGCGATTCAGACGTCAGAAGTTGAACGGCACCTTGAACAATGCGAGGCGTGCGATCTCATCTATCGCACTCAAATTGCTTTGCGTTCAGCGTTGCACGACCCTTCCCTCTATCACCGTGCGCCGCCGGCTCTCAAAGGCCGCATCAGATCGTCGTTGCAAAAAGAAGCAAAGGGAAGCCAAAGCAGTCACACAGCTACTTCTTCCGGCCTCATCTCCTGGTAAGAGTTAGAAATTAGTTGAGCCAGGCGTTTGCGAGCGCGAGCTAAGCGCGACATTACCGTGCCTAAAGGAACCTGAGCTACATCCGCAATCTGCTGGTAAGACATCTCTTCAAATTCTCTCAGCACGATCACCTCGAGAAATTGTGTGGGTAGCTTCCGTAATGCACGCCTGATTATTTGTTTATCCGCTTCCTGCAGCAACAACATCTCCGGACTCGGAGCATCTGAGATGATGACATGTTCTTCATCGTCGAACGGGTCGATAGACTCAGTTAATCGATTGCGATGAATCCAGGTGTAGTAAGTATTTCGCACGATGGTCAACAACCACGGCCGTGCGTTGTCGCCTTTGAAAGTCGCAAAGTGTTTGATAGCGCGCAGGTACGCTTCCTGCACTATATCTTCAGCATCTCTTTCGTCGCGAGTGAGCCAGCGAGCGAGATTGTATGCCGCATCGAGATGGGGTAAGAGTGCATCCTCACAATTTGCAGTGCTCACTTGCATTACGAATCTTCCTTCAATCGTCGCCAGGGGGCGCGTCCTTACATCTTTTGATCTGATCGGCCACGAAGAGCGGCGCGTTTGCGTGCCGAGCACCACGCGCGATCAGATTTCTCATTAAGGCGATTCCATCACAGTCGATGAAACTGATATTTTTTAAGTCCACAAATAGAGTCATTCCCTCATCGAGCGCTGACTCTGCTGTTTCTCGTAATAACCCCACCCATTGACCTGAAACTCGACCGTCCAATTGCAAAGTAATTTCCTTTTCCGACACAAGAGCCCTGGTAATCTTCAACATGAGGTTCAACCTGTTTTTGTTTAATTTCTTCGCCTCTGCGTCTCTGTGTTGTTGTCACTGCCGGCCGGCAGAGACAGACAACACAGAAATGCATAGACCGGTCCACGTTACGGTGTCAGATGATGTGGCTCTCCATAGATGAAGTCGTCCATCATGACCACGTCGTTCGCGTTGTCATCGTTCGGACCTG
>DATNFX010000097.1:0-6062 GCA_035606195.1 Pyrinomonadaceae bacterium | reverse complement strand
TGGACGGTGTTGTTGGGCGCGCTGATCGCGATTGCGCGCTGATTGCCGGAAATCAAGTTACCGGCTCCGGGCGCAGTGCCACCGATCAAGTTGTTTATGAACTGCGAGCTCTGGATTTGCACTCCCACAGTGTTTAGCACAGCCGACGTACCCGCGGCGTTCGTGCCGATGAAGTTTCCCTGGATAACGTTAGCGGTGCCGCTCAAATCAATCCCGCCGCCGCCATTTCCCGAAATCACGTTGCGCGCTGCGGCGGTGGTGCCTCCAATTAGATTGTTAGCCGAATTAGCCACCAAAATTCCGCCGAAATTTTTTCGCGCGAGAGTTCCGGTCGCATCAATGCCGATATAGTTCGCCTGGATGATGTTGTTGTCGCAGTCGCGCAGGGCGATACCCCAATCATTGAAGCCACCAATTGAGAGTCCTCGCACGGTACTGCCGCTGGCCCTGATCGTGATTCCACTGCCATCACTGACTAACGCGCCACTTAGCTCAATGAGTGGCGAGCCTGCGTAACCGGGTTGCGTGGTCGCATCGATGATGACGGTTTCCGTTACATCCGGGAGGGCCGTTAACAGATTGATCGTCTTCACTCCCGGTCCCGGAATGTTGAAGACGATCTTGTCTGTTCCAGGCGATGCGTTCGCATTGGTTATTGCCTCGCGCAACGATCCGCTACCATGATTGTTCGCGTTAGTAACAACAAAATCCTGCCGGTTGGCGGTGAAGTTAACTGTTTGGGGACCGCTCAGAGGATTGAAGGTTTGGCTGGGCGGAGCAAACGTGTAACCCAGAATCGAAGGCGTCACTGTGTAATTGCCGCCGGCGATGAGCTCGAAGGAATAGTTTCCATTGTTGTCGGTAGTTCGCAGTCCTGACTGCGATCCACTCAGCGTGACAGTCACGCCTGACAAGCCGGCGCCGTTGTCAGTCACTTGCCCGCTAATCGTATAAAAAGGCGCGTCAGAAGTGTTGGCACTAAAGTCGAGATTGTGATCGCTGACCACGTTATTGAACGTTTGACTCAGCGGCGCCATCGTAAAGTGAGCCTTCGATGCACTGACCGTGAAATTTCCGCCTTCGCGCAAATGTGAAAACTCGTATGAGCCGTCGCTTTCGGTGAAGACCGAAGTAAGCGATGAACCGTCATTCAAGACGACTTCCGCACCGTAGGAAGGCGTAACGCCGTTTTCGAGAACGTGCCCGCTGATAATGTACGACGACGACAGCTTCGAAATGAATGAATCCGTAAAGCCGCCATTGAACGGTTGAAAAGCATTCGGAGTGGTTGGGAAACCAGCAGTGCCTGAGCCGGTAATGTATGCGTTACCAGCCGGATCGAGTGCGATTCCAAACGCTGACCCCGTTGCGTTCAAGAACTCGGAGCTGGAAGGCTGGCCCATAAGTGTGGAATAGATAAGCGCGGTACCAGTCGAATTAATCTTTGTGACAAACGCATCCGTTTGACCTGCTGCCCCTGTCCCTAAATATAGAGTTGATGGTCTGAAACGATCGATAACAAGCGTCTGAACAAAAGGGCTGGGAAGACCTTTAACAGGGACCCAGGTTTGCCCGCCATCGATGCTCTTCAAGAGACCGTTATTCTGTGCGAGGAGATAAAGAGTCGAAGCGTTTACCGGATCGAAGACGATTTGTCCTACCTGATTCTGCTGGCTGGTCCAGTTGTTGCCGTTATCGGTGCTCTTAAAGAGACCGCCACTGAGAGTCGAGGTGTATACCAGCCCGGGTGTGATTGGACTGACGCCTACAAACGTAGCCGAACCCGTGTCCTGGAATCCGATCGGTTCCCACGTTGCTCCCGAATCGATACTTCTGAACACGCCGCCATTACTGTGCTGCACAGCCGCAAAGAGTCTCGCATGGTTGTGTGGATCTACAGCGATTGACGCCACGAAATGATTTGCGCTTGGTCCACTCGGCGTCCAGTTATCAGCTCCATTGGTAGTCTTGTAAAGAGGGCCGCCACTGGCTCCCGCATAAAGCACAGACGGTGTAACGGGATCAATTGCAAGGCACACGACAGCACCGTTAACCATTCCTGTCCGGCGTAAAGTCCAGCTGTCACCTCCGTTTGTACTCTTGTAGACTCCGCTATCAAAACTTGTATCGTTTGTAGCAACGTAAAGGGTGGAAGGGGTTGCTGGATCGATTACGATCGCAGTAACTTGCAGGCTATTTAGACCATTGTTTATTGCCGTCCACGTTCTGCCGGCGTTTGTGGTTTTATAGACACCGTTTGAAGTTCCCGCGTAAATGGTCGACGTTTGTGTTGGGTGAAGCGCAATCGCGACGGCCGCACTGACTGTCAAGCCGTAGTTATCATTGCTCCAGTTGCCTGCTGCATTCAAACTCTTGAACAGTGGACTCTTGGTACGCAGCGCGCCGGGTAAAACCGGAAACAGATAAGAGCTGGTGGCTCCTGTAACATATGCATTGCCTGCTGCATCAACAGCGATACCGCGACCCACATCGCTACTCCCGCCACCAAGAAGCGTCGAATAGATGAGAGCCGACCCCTGCGGGTTCAACTTTGTGACAAACGCCCCCCCGGAAGTTGTGTTGACCTGAAGCGGATTTACCGTGGGGAAGTTCGTCGAACTTGTCGAGCCGGTGACATAAGCGTGTCCGCTGGAGTCGGCAGCAATTCCCCGACCGGCATCAGTGCCGTTGCCGCCAAGATAAGTTGAGTAGATCGCTGAACCGCCGTTGGTGAGTTTCGTAACGAATGCGTCTCCCGACGTGCTTGCCGTTGTCTGAAAGGCGCTCGCCGTGAAGAAGTCAGTCGAAGACGTAGTTCCGGTTATATAAACGTTGCCCGACGGATCCAAAGCGACACTGTTCGCGCCGTCGCAGTTGCTGCCACCGAGATACGTCGAGAAAGAAAAGGACGAAGTTCCCGGATTGATTTTTGTAACGAATGCATTTGTGCATTGTTCGCCGGCACTGGGAACCGGCTGAAGTGCATTTACAGTGGGAAAGTTTGTCGACAGGGTTTGGCCCACAACAAAAATGTTTCCGTTGCTGTCGACTGCAATGCCGTTGCCTGTCTCGGTAGAACTTCCTCCGAGGTAAGTCGAAAAGATCAAACCGGAACCCGTTGAATTCAACTTAGCAACAAACGCATCATCGATCCTTGATCCAGTTGTTCCTGCGTAAAGGATTGCCGCGTTGGACGGATCTGCCACCAGTGTCTGAACATTTGACTGCCACAGGCTGGTGTTCGTGTTGCTCCAACTAGCTCCTCCGTTTGTTGTCTTAATCACTCCACCGCCAAGCGTCGCAGCGTAGAACGTGTTTGCGGTGGTGCGGTCGGCGACAATTGCACTGATCTGAAATGTCGAAACGCCATTAGTTAGCTGTGTCCAGGAGGTCCCGCCATTTGTGCTCTTGTTGATGCTGCCGCCGAAACCTGTAAAACTGCCGGTACCATGGCCCGTGTAGATGGTTGATGTATTAAACGGATCGATTGCGATGGCGGTAATGGAGTTCGGATTCGAACCACCCATACCACTATTCATCGCGGTCCAATTGGCGCCGCCGTTAGTAGTTTTAAATAAGCCCTGATTGAATGAGCCCGCGTAAATCGTGGCGGTATTTGCCGGATCGATTGCCAGCACACGCACCGCGGGAATGAACGGCAGTGGAAAGTTATTCAGCGCGGTCCAGGTAGTTCCGCTGTCCGTACTTCTGAACACTCCATTGCCTGCACCAACATACATCGTCGAGGGAGTTACGGGATCAAACACGATGGACGATACGGTGGAATTGTTGAGAGGAATATTGACGTTGGTCCAACTGTCGCCGCCATTTGATGACTTGCGCAGACCGCCGCTCTGGCTTCCCACATAGACGACTTGAGAGTTCGTTGGATCAACTGCCATGGATGCGGCAAAAAGGGATCCACTAATACCGTTGGTAGATGTCTTTGTCCAGGTCGCGCCCGCATCGGTACTGCGGTACGGGCCGTTGAAGGTTCCAGCGTAGATCGTGTTCGGGGAGTTAGGCGCAATGGCGACGATCGTTATTTCGCCTATCAGGTCGTTTCGATTGTTCCAGTTTGCGGCCGCATCGGTTGTTTTAAAAAAGTTCCCGCTTGTCTTTAAGCCATTCACGATTGGGAAATCGTTTGCCGATGTGAAGCCGGTGACGTAAGCATTTCCGCCTGCGTCTATCGCAATGGCGGTGCCGTTTGTTCCGCCGGTTGCGCTCAGGTAAGTCGAGTAAACAAGGCTACTGCCGGTCGGATCGAGCTTGCTTACAAATGCGCCTCCCGATTGAATTGTAGTCCTGAATGCGCCGGCAGTTGTTGGAAAACCAAAACCACTTGTCGTTCCTACGACGTAGCTACTTCCCTGCGAATCGACCGCGATACCAAAAGACTGCTCGTTGCTGCCGCCGCCAAGGAAAGTCGAATACGATAGAACCGGATCGATGACGAGCGGTTTGCTCGAATCAAACGAACGCACCTTGAACCTGATTTCGTTGCCCTTGATTACGTACTCGCCTTTGACTTCGTCGCGTTTGCCGTCTGTAAGTTGATAGAGCACCGGCTTGTGCAACCGGACATCACCTTGAGGTGTGCTGAGAAGTAGATCACCGTTTTCATCCAGGCGGATCTTGTCTGCGCCGTCAATGACAAATCTGATGAGTTTTGGATCGGCGCCCGGGGCAACGGCGAAGTCGTACTCGAGCTCACCCTGGTTTCCGTAGTAAACCAGGTCGATACCGGGATAGACGTCTTTGAAGTTGACCCGTGCATACGTCGGAAGGTTGCGGAGCCAACGGTTGGGATCGTTTCCGTTGAAATAGTTCACTTTGCCGGGGAGTTCATCCTGACCTTCTGCGCGCGGAACTGTGTTGGCGCCGAGCATTTTCAGACGGAGCACTGAGCCTTCACGGACGTTTGCGTCCGGAGCCTTTTGTATCTTCAGGACGGCTTCGTTTCCGGTGAGAAAGAGCTGGTAGCCGAGACCGCGTGAAATGAATTTGACGGGGGCAGCGGTTTGGCCTTTGTTGAGCTCAAAACTCATCGGCAACTGGCTGAGGCGCTCGGCAATTTTGGCTTTCGCGTCTGCAGGTGGAACGCTTTCAGGTTTGTCACCCTGGGCAGTGACGAAGATCACACCGGCGAAGATCGTGGCCAGGCAAACGATTACGATTACGAGCAGAGCTCGACTGAGACGCGGCAAGGGGGTTTTTAAAATCATTTTTGATGCAGAACGGTCGAACCCTTCGGTCAAAGTTGCGCAGGGAGAAGCGCACTCGATCGAAAGACAGTTGTAACTCACAGAGTTGAGAAATTAGCAAAGCGCCAAAGCTGGCTGGAAAACAACTGCCATGGGCTGACGTTCGGCGCCTGCTTCGAGACGGGTGTTATTTTGGGTTTAACCACTCCAGATGTCAATCAAGACACGGAACGTACTGTAGGGGCGGCCCTCCGTGGCCGCCCGTGGCTTTGACAGGTGTTCGCCAAACTCGAAACTGTAGCTTCTCGAATCCGTATCAAAACGCCCCTACAGTACGCTCGTTGGCGCACAACAAATTGACAGGCTTTGTGCGTGGGAGTATGGTAGGCACCTAATGAAGTCCGCCACGTCCAATCAGGTCTGCGCTTGTATCTGTTGTTGTATGCCGACGATGGAGCGGACTGACGTGTATGTGACGTAGATTCATAGCAATCATTAGCATTCACCAGGGCCGCTCATTTCGAGCGGCCCTTTTTTTGTCTTTGGAAATTGAAACGGAGCACAAACAATGCGCGACACAGAACCACTGGCCATCTACTACGAGCACCCCGATTGGTTTCGACCACTCTTCGCCGAACTCGATCGGCGAGCAATTCCCTACGCGACTCTTGACGCAACTCGTCACCGCTACGATCCGGGTGAGGAAGATAACTCTTACGCCGTTGTCTTCAACCGGATGAGCCCTTCGGCGTACCTGCGCGGTCACGGTCACGGAATCTTCTACACGCTCCAATTTCTCGATCATCTCGAACGCCTCGGTACTCGCGTCATCAACAATCAGCAAGCCTTCGCAAT
>DATNFX010000096.1:0-12512 GCA_035606195.1 Pyrinomonadaceae bacterium | reverse complement strand
AAACTCGAGATCACGCGCGTCAACAAAAAAGCCCCGAACAATCCAATCGCCAGGCCCAGCACAATCAGCATCGATCCCTGCTTGACGATCATCAGCAACACATCGCGTGACTGTGCTCCGAGCGCCATGCGGATGCCAATCTCATTCGTGCGCTGCGCGACTGAATAACTCATCACGCCGTACAACCCAACGACAGTCAGCACTAAAGCGACGCCCGCAAAGATCGAAAGCAGCGTGGTGCTGAACCGCGGCGCCGCAACCGACGTCGACAGGTATTCATCCATCGACTTCACACCAAACAACGGGACGTCCGGGTCCATGGCCGCCACTTCCTTCGTCGCCGCGGAAACCAGCCCGTGCGGATCACCCGCGGTCTTTACAACCGTCACCATCTGACTGAAAGGCACCTGCGTTTGGGGCACGTAGTAAGCCGGCTTCGATTCCGTACTCAAATTGCGGTTTCGGACGTCGCCGACAACGCCCACAATCTCCCGCATTACCGAATTCTCGTCGTCGTAAGTGGATATTCCTGGTTTCATACGTTTTCCGATGGGGTCTTCGTTCGGAAAATGCTGTCGCGCAAAGGCCTCGGTGATGATTACCACTGGCGTGGACCCATGCTTGTCGCGCTCGTCGAAGTCGCGACCCTTGATTATTGGAATCCCCATGGTTTTGAAATAGCCCAGTCCGGTTGTGAAGAAATCGCCAGACGGATGATCCTTTGGCGGCAACGGCCGGCCTTCGATCTCGAACGAGATGACGAAGCGCTCGCCACTCAAAGGCAGCGGATATATCGTGCTCGCCGATTGAACTCCCGGCGTCGATTCGAGTCGCTGCTTCAGGTCGATGAAAAACTGACTCTGGGCCGCACTCTTGTATTTGATCTCAGGCAGAGTCGCGTTGAACGTGAGGACGTTCTCGGGATGTAGACCGCTGTTCACTCTCTGCAAACGCCATAAACTCTGAATCAACAATGCTGCGCCCGTTAACAACAGCACTGCGAATCCGAGTTCGATCACGACGAGTGCTTTGCGAAACACATTCGCGAAGCTGCCCGCACTCGTACCTCGCGCGCCTTCTTTTAGCGACTCCACCAATTCCGTCTTCGACGAGTGAAACGCAGGCGCGAGCCCGAAGAGCAGACCCGTCAACAACGAAACTCCGAGAGTGAAGCCCAACACACGCCAATCCATGCCGACGTGAATCGCACGCGGAATGTCTTCCTTTCCGAGTGCGACCAGAAGATCGGACCACCACACTGCAAGCAGCAACCCGACTCCGCCGCCAACGAGGGAAAGCAACACGCTCTCGGTCAGTAACTGTCGCACCACGCGCGTGCGGCTTGCACCGAGGGCCGCGCGAATCGCCATCTCTTTGTGACGGCTGGTCGCGCGCGCGAGCAAAAGGTTTGCGACGTTCGCACACGCAATCAGCAACACACAAGCCACAGCGCCCAGCAGTATGAGCAACGCGGGACGAATGTCGCCGACGAGTGCCGTCAAAGCGGACTCGAGTCGTAAACTCCTTTGCGTGTTTGTATCGGGATACTGTTGCTCGAGGCGAGTGCCGATTGCAGTCAGCTCGGCCTGTGCTTGTTCTTTAGTGACACCCGGTTTGAGCCGTCCGATCGCGTTGAGGAAGTGAGCACCGCGCTGGCCGGTAACGGGCTCTTCTCCCGACGCATCGCCGGCGATCGTGGTCCAGAGCTCCACCGGATCGTTTTGAATCGGAAACTCGAACGAAGGCGGCATTACGCCCACGACAGTGAATTTTCTTCCCTCGAGCGTGATCGCCTGGTTGATTATGGATGGATCGCCATTGAATCGTTTCTGAAAGAGCGCGTGACTGAGAATGACAACGCGGCCGGTTTCAGTCGGCTTATCTTCGTCGGGAAGAAAAACGCGACCGAGTTCCGGTTGAACTTTCAGCAAAGGAAACAGATTCGCAGTGACAACGGCGCCTTGCAGTCGTGCGGGCTCGCCACGACCCGTCATGATGTAATCGCCGCCGTGATAACAAGCGACATTTTCGAACGACGTGCTCTGCGCGCGCAGATCCATGAAGTTGGGATACGAATGCGATCCGCGTATTCCACCGCGCCGAGTGTCAGTCTCAAACACCGCGTAAAGTGAGTTCGGCTCCGGAAACGGCAAAGGTCGCAGCAGCACCGCGTTCACAACGCTGAAGATTGCAGTGTTAGCGCCAATCCCAAGCGCGAGTGCGATAGTGGCAACGATGCTGATGCTCGGCGACTTGAGCAGCATGCGGAGACCAAAGCGAATGTCTTGAAGTAAAGTGTTCATGATGTTCTCACATTGCCGATTGCCAATTGCCAATTGCCAATTTGTGGATGCGCTGATAACCAAATCGGCAATTGGCAATTGGCAATAAGTTTATTCTTCCCTTAATGCCGTCATCGGATCGACGCGCGACGCACGTCGAGCCGGTAAGTAACCCGCAACGGCTGCAACCACCGCCAACAACAATGTGGCGAGCGCGATCGTCATCGGATCGTTAGGCTTGAGCTCGTACAACAACGATGCCGCCGTCTTCGTAAGTGCCAGCGACGCGAACACGCCAATGACGAGCCCGAATGCGACCAACAGCAACGCCTCACGCAGCACGAGCCAAAGCACACTCAGGTTCTGGGCTCCCAGCGCCATCCGAATACCAATCTCATTCGTACGTCGTGCGACGCCGTAAGACAGCACTCCGTACAACCCGATACACGCGAGCAACAACGCCAGCAGTCCAAAAAACGACGCGAGCCGCGCCACGAGTGTCTGTTGCGTGAGCGAACGATTGATGTGGTCTGAAAGTGTGCGGACGTCCTCGACCGGCAGATTGCGATTAACTTGGGTAATCGTCTGCCTGATTTGCGGCACGACAGTGCTTGCCGGCCCCGAGAAACGCACTACCAAATTGCCAATCAGG
Source organism: Pyrinomonadaceae bacterium (assembly GCA_035606195.1). Classification (GTDB taxonomy): domain Bacteria; phylum Acidobacteriota; class Blastocatellia; order Pyrinomonadales; family Pyrinomonadaceae; genus PSRF01. The sequence goes on along the minus strand of DATNFX010000096.1, from coordinate 9,578 downwards.
TCCGCACGCTGCATATGCGGGTAAAAGGCCATCGGAGTGAAGTTCTCCTGCAGGCTTCCAAACTTGGCGTCCTTAACTACTCCGATAACTTCGTATGATTCGGTGGACTCAGGACCATCTATTCCGAAGCGTTTACCTACCGGAGAACCAGTGGGGAAAAACTTTCGCACCATCGCTTCATTGACGAGGGCGACCTTCTGCGATTTAGCCGTGTCCTGCGGCCCGAAGATTCGTCCCTGCAACACCGGGATTCCCATCGCCGCAAAGAAATCTTTACCGACGAGGTTGTTGCGAAGCTGGCGGCTCTGTCCTTCCCCAATATCGTCTTCACGCGTATAAGCAGCACTGCTCCACTGGCCTTGATGAAAAATGAAGAAAGCAAACGAAGCGGCCTGCACGTTGGGAATCGTCCTGATCTTGTCTTCGACTTCACTCAGCATCGCCGGCAATCTCGGATCATCCTCAGCTTTGTAACCTGTAGCTGACGTGTCGACGTTAAATACCATCGCGTTTTCTACATTGAATCCGCTGGGAATGCTCTGCAGATTGATCAAAGTACGGACAAAGAGCCCAGCGCCGACGAGCAACAAAAGTGAAAGCGCGACCTGCGCTATGACGAAGGCTTTGCCGAGCGGATTCTTGAGCGGGCTGAGTGTCGGGCTCTTGCCGCCTTTAAGCGAAGTGTTTGGTTCGATACGCGCAGCGCGCAGCGCCGGAGCTACACCAAAACCGAAAGCACACAAAGCCGCCACACCGATAGTGAATGCGAGGAGGCGCCAACTCGGCGTCACCTGTAGGGCCATGGGATCTGGTCCACTAGAGGCCAACATCAACAACAGGCGAGTGCCCCACCACGCAAATACGTGCCCGCCTATGACGCCGAAAGAGACCAGGAGGGCGCTTTCGGTGAACAACTGCCGCGCGAGCCGCAACCGTCCAGCGCCCACAGCCATGCGCAGTGCGAATTCCCTGGTGCGTGCGGCTCCGTGGGCCAACAGCAGGTTCGCCACATTCGCACTCGCGATCAGCAACACGAGCGCCACCACACCCATCAGAACTTTCAACGACGCTGAGAACTGCTCGCGTAACGACGACAAACCGCGACTGAGGGATGTCAGTTCAACACGCGCATTTGCCATGTCCTTTAATGTTTGAGCACTTGGTGTTGACCCGGCCCGCGTCTGTAGCATTTGTTGAAACATGAGATTGACGCCTGCGGTGGCTTGCGCCGCACTCACGCCGTTTTGCAAACGGCCGATGATCAAGAGCGACTGAAACTCCTCGTTTTCTCTTTCATCCCAGTGCGCGGGCGGAATCTTTTTTTCCATTGCGAGCGGGATCCAGAGATCCGGAGCCTCGCCAACACTCGTGCCGAAGAACTCTTTCGGCGCAACGCCAACAATCGTGTAAGCAGTGTCATCAATCGTGATCGTTTTGCCGACTGCAGACGGATCACCGTTGAATCGTTTCTGCCACCACGTGTAACTGACAACAGCCACCGGATGGCCGCCTGCGTTCTGATCGTCAGACTCGTTGAGCACGCGGCCGAGTCCGGCATTTACTCCCAACACCGGAAAGTAACTGCCGGAAACGAGTTGCACCTGCATCGACTCGATGTCGCTGTTTGTGTTGACGAAACCATGCACATCCCATGCGATGCTCAGCAGGCTTCCCACATTGGAAAACAAATCGGTGCGTTGCTGAACTCTTCGATAAAACGGATACGAGAAGAGATCCCAACTCTCATCCGGGAAGCTGTCAGTGGCGCCCTGGTTCTTGCCGTTTCCGAAAAGAACTAGTTGAGCCGGTTCTTTCACCGGCAGAGTCTTGAGCAACACGGCGTCAAGCAGACTGAAAATCGCGGTATTCGCGCCAATGCCCAGCGCAAGCGACAGCACCGCGACAAACGTGAAGACCGGTTTCTTAAGAAGGATGCGTAATCCGTAGCGAATGTCTTGAAGCATGATTCAATCCCGATCTATCCACAGATTACGCAGATTAATCTGTGTAATCTGTGGATGGTCCTATTCATATCTGAGCGCCACCATTGGATCGACTTTCGTTGCACGGCGCGCGGGGATGTAGCAGGCCAGCAGCGCCACGGCGATCAAGCCCGCCGAAACACCCACGAGCGTCGCGGCATTGTTCGGCGTGACACCAAACAGCAATGCACTAATCAATCGTGAAAACGCAAACGACGCCGCCACACCAATCGCGACGCCAACACCAACCAGAATCACGCCCCTGATCATGATCAACCGGAACACGTCGCGCCGTTGCGCGCCCAGGGCGACACGAATTCCAATCTCACGCGTGCGACGCGCAACTGAGAACGTCAACACGCCGTAGAGCCCGAGCGCCGTAAGCAACGTCGCCAACACGCCGAAAGCTGCGGTGAGCCACGTGACCAACCTTTCCTGAACCAGCGACTCATCGATTTCAGTTGAAAGCGTCTTGATGTTGTAAAGCGGGAGATGGGGATCGATCGCTTTAAGTTGCGCCCGCAATTGCTCCGCAACGAGATCGGGTGAACTCGTCGTCTTTACGTGCAGCGTCAAACCTGTCAGCTCTTTTTCCTGCGTCGTCGGCACGTAAAAATGACGGCGCAAGTCCTGGCGCAGGTTGATGTATTGCGCGTCTTTCACTACGCCGACGATTTCCCTATCGGGCACATCATCAAGACCGATATGTTTCCCGAGCACATCAGTCGTCCCAAAGTAATACTTCGCCATCTTCTCGTTGATGATGATCACTTTCGGAGCGCCGATGCGATCGTGGTCGTCAAAATCACGCCCCGTCACAAATGGAATCTCGAGCGCCTTGAAGTAATCGCTCGAAACCCAAGTGGCATCGCACGACATTCGTTCGCCCTGCTTCGGCGTGTATCCTTCGACGACTACACCAATCCGATCCCAACCACCAGAGATCGGCGAGTCGGTGGCCAGACTCGCGAACTTCACACCCGGAAGGGTTCGCGTCTTTGCGAGCAACTCATCGTAAAAAGCAGTCGAACGTTCTTTGACGTAACCGTTGAGAGCGGGATTGATGCTCGCCAGCAGCACGTTCTCTTTTCCGAAACCCGTGTCCACCGAACGAAGATTCTGAAGTGTCTTGAGCAACAAGGCGGCACTGACCAGCAACGGCAGCGAGAGTGCAACCTGGACCAGAATCAATCCGCTGCGCAAACTCAAGAGCCTGCCGGCGGAAGTGAAACTGCGGGATTCCAGACGCAGTCCAGGTGAAAACACCTGTCGCGCCGCCTGAATCGCAGGAGCGAGGCTAAATGCAAGCCCGAGCACGAGCGACAAGAGGAGAATGAACGCGTACAAACGCCAATCAAATGTCGCGCTGAGATTCTGTTTGAAATCAGTTGGTATAAATGCAATCAGTCCCGCTTTGATCCAGAGCGCGATGAAAACTCCGACCGCTCCTCCGATCGCTGCGAGCACCACACCTTCCGTCAGCCACTGCCGCAACAGACGCAAGCGTCCGGCGCCCAACGCAAGACGGACTGCCGTTTCCTGCGCTCGCACAGTCGCGCGCGCGAGCATCAGATTCGCGAGGTTGGCGCAAAGGATCAGTAACACCGCGGACGTCGCGCCAAAAAGCAGTAGCAGTGAAGTCTTCAGCTCCGTCTGCAAATGTTGCAGGCCCTGATCGCCCGGCAGTGCTGCGATTCGACCGGAGAGGAACCGGTCGCGATTAAACTGAGAATTGCTCGCCGACAACTGGTCCGCTTCGAACTGTCGAATCTGCTGGTAAGTAACGGCCAGCGACGCTTGTGCCTGCTCAGGAGTGATATCCGCTTTTCGTCGTCCCATCACACTCAGCCATTGATGACGCCGGCTCGTGAGACGGGTTGGCGGAAGCGGACTGAAGACGGGTGTCATCATCAGAGGCACGCGCACGTCGGGATTGTTTGAAAGCTCCAGCCCGTAGAACCCGGGCGGAGTTACACCGAGCACTGTGAGTGATGTTTCATTGACGAGGATTTTCTTGCCGATGATGTTTGGATCTTTGTTGAACCGTCTTTCCCAGAACGCATAACTCAACACTGTGACGGGATGTGCGCCGGGTGTCCGGTCGTCGTCCTGCGTAAACAATCGTCCGGCCCACGGACGAACTCCGAGCACTTCGAAAAAGTTTCCACTCACCAGTTCGCCAAGCACACGCTCCGTCTGATCGCCGTAGGTAACATTCATCTGCGCGCCGCCGCGCGCGATCACACCCGAGAAGGCAGAATTACGATCGCGCAGATCCTGATACATCGCGTAAGAGAACGAACCGTCGATGGATGGACCTTCTTTAGGATCGTAGGCCGACAGCACGACGAGCTGATCGGGATTCGCGACCGGCAAGCTCTGCAACAGCACCTGATCGAGCAACGAGAAGATCGCCGCATTGGCCCCGATTCCAAGCGCGAGCGTAAGCACCACCACACCCGCAAAAGCCGGATTCTTGGCCAGCATGCGAAAGGCATAACGAATATCAGTGATCATCTCTTATCCATCCGTCCAATCTGTGGCTTACTCGTACCTGAGAGCTACTAACGGATCGACTCTTGTAGCCCTCCTCGCCGGCAGATAACACGCCGCCAGGCCAACAATCATCAGCACCACCCCAACCGCAACAAACGTCAACCTATCCGTCGTCGAAACTCCGAACAGCAAACTCGACATCAATCGCGTAAGTACAAACGCACCGCCCAACCCAATCACCAAGCCCAACAACACCAGCCTCATTCCCTGCCCCATAAACAGCCGCAGCACGTCGCGATGTCCGGCTCCGAGCGCCATGCGAATCCCGACTTCCTGTGTGCGTTGTGAAACGGAGTAAGAGAGCACGCCATAAACGCCCGTCACCGCGAGCACGAGCGCCATCACTGCAAATATCGAAAACAGGATCGCGTTGAAGCGCGGCGTTGAGCTCTCGCGCGCCAGTACGTCTTCAAAGGTTGCGATTTCAGCGATTGGCACGTCCTTATCAACCGCTTGCACCGCACGTTTGACTGTCGCAATCAGCGCCGGCATATCGTTCGTCGAAGATCGGATCAGAAGCATCGGATTGGGTTGCGGTAGTCGTCCCGAGGGCGTGTAGATCCGGATCAGCGGTTTATCTTCCGAACCATAAGTGCGCACTTCAGGAACCACCCCGATCACTTCATTCCAGACCGGACCGTCGTACGAAATACGTTTGCCGACCGCCTCCTGATTGGGCCAAAAACGCCGCGCGAGGTTCTCGTCAACCAGCATCACGGGCTTGCCCTGTTCGTCTTCTTCTTTCGTGAAGGTGCGCCCACGCAGGATCGGAATCTTCATCGTCTGAAAGTAATCAGCGGTCACGATCGACCAATCGACGTTCAGCAATTCGTTTTTATTGGGTCGCTTATAACCTTCGACTGCGATATCTGTTTGCCAGCCATTGGTGATCCCGGGAAGCCCGCCCGTCAGCGTCGCCTTCTCCACACCCGGCTGCGCCTGAACGGACTGTAAAATCTGATGCAGGAATCGACTGAGATCGGCAGGCTCGCGAAAGCGGCCTTGCGTAATGCGCAGCTCCATTGTAAGGACGCTTTTCGCATCGAAACCGTTATCCGAATTCAGCAGTCGCACCAAACTTTTCACCATTAAGCCCGCGCCAACCAGCAATGCGACGGAGAACGCAACCTCCGCGACAACCAACGCGCTCCGTAGTCGCTTGCCCGGGGCATCGGTTGTGGTTGAGCTACTGACTTTGAGCGTTTCCTGTAGATCAGTTTTCGAGGCCCGAAGGGCTGGTATGACGCCGAAGACGATTCCCGTGAGCAGCGAGATCACGATATTGAAAGCGAGTATCTTGTTGTCTAAGCGAATGCTGCCCATGCGTGGAACCGTTTCATGGGCCACGATGGTGAGCACCTTCATCGTCCATGAGGTGAAGATAAGCCCGAGAACACCGCCGGCAAGTGCCAGAAGGAAACTCTCGACCAGCATCTGCCGGATAATCCTGAAGCGCGAAGCACCCAAAGCTGCTCGCAATGCAAACTCTTTTCGGCGCGCAGCACCTCGGGCCAGGAGTAGATTCGCGACATTCGCACACGCAATCAACAAAACCAGACCGACAGCGCCGAACAATATCTTCAAACCAATGTTAACTCTGCCGGTGATGCTGTCTTGCAGCGACACGACGTTAACGACGTGCGTGCCCCCACTCGCGATCGGGTGTTCTTGAAATAGCTGCTGCCCGATGCGGTTCATCTCCGCGCGGGCCTGTTCGATCGTCACTCCAGGCCTGAGACGAGCGATGACATTTCCGGCGTTTCGCACATCGCGATGTTTCCAGCCCAGGGGGCCGATAAGCCCCCACAGTGGTGGTGGCCCCTGATGCGCAAAGCTTTGCGGTGTCACGCCGATCACTTTGTATGGCGTGTCGTCGAGAAGAATTTCTTTGCCGATGACGTTGGGATCGGCGCCGAAGTATTGCTGCCAAAACGCGTCGCTGATGATGACGACCGGAGCCGCGCCCACCTTGTCGTCATCTGCAGTGAAATCGCGCCCCATGAACGGCGCCGCGCGCATGATTTTGAAATAGTCGGCCGTGACCATTCGCGCGTCGAGATATTGCGCCTCGGAGGGGCCGGTCAGGTTCACACCCCAGCCGCGAAATGTCGACATCGCTTCGAAGACCTGATTCCGCGCGCGCCAGTCGACGAAGGTGGGATACGACACCTGCCGGTTCCTGATTTCCAAACCTGATTCATTCATCCAAACGAGGCGATCCGCTTCGGGATAAGGCAGCGGTCTAAGCAACACCGCATTCATCACACTGGACATCGCGGTGTTCACACCAATCCCGACCGCCAGCATCAACACAGCCAGCACCGTAAACCCGGGATTCTTGCGTAACCACCGCAGCGCGTATTTGAAATCCTGAATCACTTCTTACTCCGAATTGCCAATTGTCAGTTGCCGATTGTCAATTTGTTTGCCGTGTCGGTTCAAAAATCGGCAATCGGCAATTGGAAATCGGCAATAGATCTACTCGTATCTCAGCGCCACCAGCGGATCGACTTTCGTCGCGCGTCGCGCAGGGATGTAGCACGCAATCAACGCCACCCCCGTCAGCAGCAACGCAATCACGCCGTACGTCAACGGATCGGAAACCTTCACTCCGAACAACATCTTCGAAAGACCGATCCAGCTCTCGAGATATCTTGTGACCGCATAGGCGCCTGCCAGTCCAAGGAGCACACCGAGGATCACGAGCGTCATTCCCTGCCGGACGATCATCCTGAGCACGTTCGATCGATTCGCTCCGAGCGCCATGCGAATGCCAATCTCGTGCGTGCGCTGCGCGACTGTATATGCGAGCACGCCAAACAATCCGATCGCCGCGAGTTGTTGGGCCAGCAGAGCAAACAACGTCAGCAGCTTCGCGAACAAGCGTTCCATGCGAAGTGTTTCGTCAGCCTGCTCAACCTGCGTCATAACGTTCTGCACCGGCAGGTTGGCATCGATGTCCCGAACAACCGTCCGTACACTCGCTACTATCGCCGATGGATCGCCGGTAGTGCGCACTTCAAATACTGCGTTACTCATCGGGCGGTCCTGACGATACGAGCCGTACGCAGTCGGTGGCACTTCATCGCGCTGGCGCGCATACTTCGCATCTCGCGCGACGCCGATGATCTCGAGCTCATCAGGCTTCGTATAGTCGTAAGTGAAACGCTTTCCAATCGCGTTTTGATTGGGGAAGAACTTGTTCGCGAAGGTTTGATTGACCACGACAACCTTCGGTGAAGTCGCATTGTCCTCAGGACGGAAAGTGCGGCCGTAAAGCAATGGAATACCCATCACATCGAGGAAGTTTTCGCGCACCGTGTGGCGGTAGCTTTCACCGCTGGGGGGAATTCGTCCTTCGGAATCCGGTGTCGCAGATAAAGCCTCGCGCAGAAAGACGCTACTCGAGCTGGAACTCTGCGACAGCAACGGCACGCGCGAAAACGTAACCCCTTGCACTCCCGGAACCGTTTCGAGACGTTCGCTTATCTGTTGATAAACCTGGCGCAGTTTCTCGTCTTTGTAACCGATCAGTCCGGGTTGCACTTCAAACAGCAAAAGGTTCTGCGTGTTGAAGCCGGGATCGACTCGTTGGAGGTTTACCAACGTGCGCACAAACAGTCCCGCGCCAACCAGCAGCAAGAGGGATAACGCCACCTGGACCACCACGAGTCCGCGGCTCAATAGCGAACGATGGACCGCACTCGACCCGCGCCCGCTGTCTTTAAGTGTCGGAGTCAGATCGACGCGAGTGCTGCGCCACGCCGGCGCGACTCCAAAAATAATTCCAGTGAGTAGCGAGAGTGCGAAGGTGAAACCAAGCACGCGCAAATCGAGTCGTGGTTCGAGTGTCATGCCGCGACCGCCCCAAAGACTCACTGCCAGTATTCCGTCTTTGATCCAGATAGCGAAGACAGTTCCGAGCAGACCCCCGAGGATTGCAAGCAGGATGCTCTCGGTGAGCAGTTGTCGAATCAGTCGCCGGCGACTCGCGCCCAGTGCCAATCGCAACGCGATCTCTTTCTGCCGTCCAGTTGCGCGCGATAACAAAAGGTTTGCAACGTTGGCACACGCGATCAGAAGCACGAGGCCAACAACGCCGAGCAACAGATAGAGCGAAGGCTTGTAGTACTCGCGCCGGTACATCTCGCCCTGACCACCCGGATCTGCGAAGAGTCGCGGATACTGTTTCGGATCCAGATCGCTGATCATATTTCCGCCTTTCGCGGCTGCAGCCTGCCGCGCAGCACGATGCTCGACCACGGACTGGTGAAAAGCATTTTCCAACTGCGCCTGGGCCTGCTCTCTAGTGACGCCAGGGTTTAAGCGGCCCATGATGCGCAACCACCACACGTTGCTGCTCAGGTATGAGCGGTTCTTGTCCGCATACAGTAGCGGCTCCATAGCAAGCGGTATCGTGACGTCTGTGCTCGTGCCGACGCCCGCCGTGCCGTCAAAGCCTTTTCCGGAAACACCAATCACAGTAAAGGCGACATTGTTGAGATTGATCTGTTTGCCAACGACCGCCGGATCGCCGCTGAAGCGTTTCTGCCAGTAGCGATGACTCAAAACGGTAACTGGAGCAATTCCCGCTTTATCGTCTTCGTCAGTGAGCAGACGACCGACTGCTGGCCGGACTCCGAGCGCGGAGAAATAGTTTCCCGAAACCGCCTGGCCACGGGCGACGTCTGCCTGTCCATCAGCACTGACATTCAGCCCGACATTGCCGAACGCAAAAATGTCAGACATCGGACCTTGCTGCTCGCGCATGCGTTGATAACTCTGAAACGGGAACGAAGTCATCACACGCTGGCCCGTCGCGGGATCGTCGTTGGAATTTCCGTTGTAACTGCCGACACTGAATTCCTTGGGCGCCATCGATTTGAAAAGAACCAGGGCGTCTGGGTCTTTCACCGGCAACATTTTCAACAACATCGCATCAACGACGCTGAACAACGCCGTGTTCGCACCAATGCCCAGCGCGAGCGAAAGCAAAGCCACTGCCGTGACACCCTTTTGCTTGAGCATCATCCGTAAGCC
>DATNFX010000095.1:0-3395 GCA_035606195.1 Pyrinomonadaceae bacterium | reverse complement strand
CGCGCCCCTCACGTTCGACTTCGGCAAGTACTACGACGCGCACAACACCATCTACTCAGGCGATTAGAACCTCGACATCTTCGTCTTTCTCGGCGAGCCGAAAGACATTCTCTCGGAGTACACGGCGTTAACAGGTCGCAGTCCGGTGCCGCCCCTCTGGTCGTTTGGCTTCTGGATGAGCCGCATCACCTACAACTCAGAAGACCAGGTGCGCCAGGTGGCCCAACAACTCCGAGCGCATCGCGTGCCCACCGATGTGATTCATCTCGATACTGGCTGGTTCGAAACTGACTGGCGCAGCGATTACAAATTCTCGACTTCACGATTTCGCGATCCGGCGAAGATGATTGCCGATCTGAAGCAGCAGGGATTTCACATCAGTCTTTGGCAATACACTTACTTCACGAGCAAGAACGATCTGTGGAAAGAGATGGTGTCGAAGGGTTATCACGTGAAGAATGAAGGCGGCCAGCTTCCGTTCGAGGATGCAACGCTCGACGTGAGTAATCCGGAAGCCGTCAAATGGTACCAGGGCAAACTGAGAGATCTGCTGAAGCTCGGCGTTGGTGCGATCAAAGTCGATTTCGGTGAGGGCGCGCCCGTGAACGGGCAATACCATTCGGGCCAGAGCGGCTGGTTCGAACACAACTTGTATCCGTTGCGCTACAACAAGGCAGTCGCGGAGGTCACGAAGGAAGTCACCGGTGACAACGTGATCTGGGCGCGGAGTGCGTGGGCCGGCAGTCAGCGTTATCCGCTGCACTGGGGTGGCGATGCGGAGAATACAGACTCTGCGATGGCGGCCGAGTTGCGAGGTGGATTGTCGTTTGGGTTATCGGGATTCACTTACTGGAGTCACGACGTCGGCGGTTTTGTGCAAAAGGCGCCGCGTGATCTCTATCGTCGTTGGCTGGCGTGGGGCGTTTTGACTTCGCACACACGAGCGCACGGTGCGCCGCCAAGAGAGCCATGGGAATACGATGAGGCTTTGACTGAAGACTTTCGTAGGGCGTTAGGTTTGAGATATTCGTTAATGCCTTACATCTACGCGCAGGCGAAGGATTCTTCGTCGCGTGGTTTCCCCATGGTGCGGCCGTTGTTCTTCGAGTATCCAAACGATCCGGGTTCTTGGTCCATCGACGATGAGTACATGTTCGGATCGGAACTGCTGGTGGCGCCGATGTTCGCGAGCGGCGAGCGTCGCAGAGTTTATTTGCCGCCGGGAACGTGGATCGACTATCAAAGCGGGCGCGCTTACGAAGGCGAGAAGTGGCACGACATTGCGTTAGGCCCGATACCGGTTGTACTGCTGGTCAGAAATCACGCGGTGTTGCCGCATCTCAAAGTCGCGCAGAACACGAACGAGATGGATTGGAACAACGTCGAGCTGCGCGTCTTTAGCACTGATAACACTGCGGCTTCAGGATTGTTCACGAAGCCTGGAAGTGACGTGCAAACGCTGTCGCTTGTTCCACGCGGAAATAGTTTTGCGCTTCGTGACGATCCTCAGGCTGGCAAAGTGAAGTGGGATATTAAAGTCCAGACGCTTGTACGCTAAACGGTTTTATCCACAGATTACGCAGATTACGAAGAAAAATCTGCGTAATCTGTGGATAGTTCGATATGAAACTAACTCGTCGTGAGTTTTTCATAGTGAGTGGGGTTGCCGCGGCGAGTGTTTCGCTCGCGAACGCATCTCAGGATGATTCTCTCCTCTTGTGGTACGACAAGCCTGCCGCCGAGTGGACTGAAGCGCTGCCGGTTGGAAATGGCCGTTTGGGGGCGATGATCTTTGGTGGTCCAGCAAACGAGCAACTCCAGCTAAACGAAGACACTCTCTACGCAGGTTCTCCTTACGACCCAAACAATCCCGAAGCATTGAAGGCACTGCCCGAAGCGCGCCGTCTAATCTTCGAAGGCAAGTACAAGGAAGCACACGATCTGGTTGGCGCGAAGATGATGGCCAACCCGATCAAACAGATGCCCTACGAACCGGTCGGCGATCTCAAGCTCACTTTCCCCGGTCACGACAGTTTCACTGACTATCGCCGCGAGCTTGATCTCAATACCGCGATCGCAACTGTCTCTTACAAAGTTGGGCCAACCACATTCACACGCGAAGTGTTTGCGAGCCCGGTGGACCAGGTGATGGTCATAAAGATAGCTGCCAACACTCCGCACGTTTTAAATTTCTCCGCCAGTTTTGAGACGCCACAGAAAGCGACCGTATCGACCGAGGGCAACAACGCTTTGGTGTTGCGTGGCGTTAATGGAGATGCCTTCGGCATCAAAGGTGGATTGAATTTCGAAGCGGTGGCAGAAGTTGTTGCACCTGGCGGCGAAAGCGTTGCCGAGAATCAGAAGATAGTAATCAGGAATGCAGATTCCGCTGTCATTCTCATTGCGATTACGACGAGTTATATCAATTACAAAAACACGAACGGAGATCCGAGGGCGATTGCGCGCAATCACCTCGTCGCCGCCCGCCGCAAGACGTTTGAGCAACTGCGCGCAGATCACGTGCGCGAACACCAGCGGCTGTTTCATCGCGTCAAATTAAACCTGGGCCGAACGGCTGCCGCAGATCTTCCCACCGATCAACGGCCCGCGCAGTTTCTTCAAGGTCTCGACCCACACCTTGCGACACTCTATTTTCAGTACGGGCGTTATCTCCTGATCTCCTCCTCGCGTCCCGGCACACAACCTGCCAACCTGCAGGGAATCTGGAATAACCTGATGACGCCGCCCTGGGAGAGCAAGTACACCATCAACATCAACACGGAGATGAACTACTGGCCGGTTGAAACCACGAACCTGTCAGAGTGTCATGAGCCGTTGCTGCGGATGGTATCGGAGCTGGTTGAGAATGGTTCGCGCACGGCGCGAGTTCAGTACGGCGCGCGCGGTTGGGTATGCCATCACAACACGGATCTGTGGCGACAAACTGCGCCGATCGATGGACCACTCTGGGGCTTCTGGCCCACCGGTGGTGCGTGGCTTTGCACTCACCTTTGGCATCACTACGAATTCACGAACGACAAACAGTTTCTCGCGCGTGCGTACCCGGTGATGAAAGGCGCAGCGGAGTTTTTTGTCGACACTCTGGTTGAAGAGCCGCGAAACAAGTGGCTGGTGACGTGTCCTTCGATCTCACCCGAGAACAAACATCCGAGCGGCGTTGCGATCTGTGCTGGACCGACGATGGACACTCAGATCATTCGCGATCTGTTCAAGCAGTGTGTCCGCTCCGCAGAGATTCTTGGGATCGATAAAGACTTCAATGCCAAGCTCACGGATATAACGAAACGTTTGCCGCCAATGCAGATCGGTAAAGCGGGTCAGCTTCAGGAATGGTTAGACGACTGGGATCTCGAAGCACCGGAGCGCCAGCACCG
>DATNFX010000094.1:0-4958 GCA_035606195.1 Pyrinomonadaceae bacterium | reverse complement strand
GCGGCGGTTTTGATTGCGGTGTTTGTCGCTGCGGCTCGCGATCGTTGTCCATGTAGCCGCGCTGCCGGTATTTGCGGTCGCTCATCGAATCGCTCCAGTGATTGAACGGATTCGCCAGATCATACGTGAAATTCAGAAAATGCGACAGCATCCTTAATCTGGTTCAGTTTGAATTACGCTGAAGTCTAGTTCAGTTTGAATTACGCCGAAGTCTGGTTCAGATTGAAATTACGCCGAAGGCGTTCGCTAATTGCAGCCCAGGGTTCAAGCGAAGCGAGAACCCTGGGGTTCAAGCAAATAGAAATTAAAAACCCTGAAAGGGTTCCTCTTGCGGCGAACCCTTTCAGGGTTTAGCGCTCGCTTAAATTAGTCCCAGGGTTGGAGCGAAGCGTTCCAACCCTGGGCTAGAATTAGCGAACGCCTTCGGCGTTTTGAAATTCGAATCTACCACTGGTCTCGGCCACTTTCTTCATCAGCTCACTGAGCTTCCGCGTGGTGTTGAGGTTTCTGATCGTCATGTCCTGATACATCTTACGGCTGGAGAGTTTCACCATCTGCGTGCGAGTCAGATCACTCACTTGCGCCGACCAAAGGAGCGCGCCCGGACGATACAACACTTCCTCGATGTCGGGCTTGACCACCAGCTCGTCCAAAATTTTTTCTGAGTCGATTGTGTGACGCAGGAAGATCACGTTGTAGCGCCAGTTGGGATCGCCGGCCCACGTTTTCGGCAAGCTCTGCACCAATTTTTCCATCTCAGGAAGACTCCGCAATACTACTCTCGAATCGAGCTGATAATCCTTCGACAGCATCTGCTCGATCTTCTTCTCCAGCTTCCGCGCGTCGTTCTCCTTCGTCGTAAAAATGATGTTCCCGCTGTTGATGTAAGTGGAAACGTGCGGAAACCCCATCGCCTCAAAGCTCTTCTTCAACGAGCTCATGCTGATCATGTTGTTGCCGCCGACGTTGACCCCACGCAGCAACGCCACGAACACGTTCAATTTAGATTTTGTCATCTCGTCATCACACCCGATTTAGAGTTGCTTTTTGTCTTTCCCCGCTCTATCATCTGCCGCACCCAGAAACAAGCTACCTCCCAAACGTGGTTCCTCCCAGTTTGGCTCAGTTCACCCCAGATACAAAGTAACTGACGATATCGTCGTGCGATCCAGCCCGCGTCTTTCCCCTGGATTTCTCGACTGCTCAGCGGCGGACGCTCCCAAACAGCAACTTATCTCACTGGAGGTCATATGAAGAAAACGCTTGCGATTTTTGCTCTCGTAGCTATTTCGGTAGCAGTGATAGTCCTCACTGCAGTTCACGGTCAGAATTCCAACGGCAATAAATTCCGGCGCCTGAGCGCGGACAAAAGAATTGCCAATCAATACATCGTCGTTCTCAAAGACGACGTCGCCGACGTCGATGGCGCGGCTCATCGCCTCGCACGTGATTTCGGTGGCGATCGTGATAACGGTCAAACTTATCATCGCGCACTCAAGGGGTTTTCGGTGCGCATGAACGAACAACAAGCTCTGCGCCTCGCAAACGATCCGCAGGTCGCGTTTGTCGAAGAGGATGGCATCGTTTCGTTGGGTACAACGCAAACAGGCGCCACGTGGGGACTCGATCGCATCGACCAACGAGATCTTCCACTCAACGGAACATACACCTATAACGCAACCGGCACCGGTGTTAAGGCTTACATCATCGACACCGGAATCCGCGCGACGCATACACAGTTTGCCGGACGTGTGATTTCAGGGTTCACAGCCATCAACGATGGTCTCGGCACTAACGACGGCAACGGACACGGCACGCACGTTTCCGGCACCGTCGGCGGTACGACTTATGGCGTTGCGAAAAACGTAACTCTCGTGGCAGTTCGCGTGCTCGATTCGAGCGGTAGTGGAACGAACTCAGGCGTCATCGCCGGCGTCGATTTCGTCACATCTGATCACCAGGCGGGACAGCCGGCTGTTGCGAATATGAGTTTGGGTGGCGGTCTTTCATCGGCACTCGACACCGCAGTCAGTAATTCAATCAACGATGGTGTGACTTACGCAATTGCAGCAGGCAATGAGAATCAAAATGCATGTAACACTTCGCCGGCTGATGTGCCGAGCGCGATTACTGTCGGCTCGACAACGACGACCGACGCACGTTCCTCATTTTCAAACTTCGGAACCTGCCTCGACATCTTCGCACCGGGCAGCAGTATCACCTCGTCATGGAATACCAGCGACACAGCAACTAACACGATCTCCGGAACGTCGATGGCAACGCCGCACGTCACGGGCGTCGCAGCTTTATTCCTCGAAACAAATCCGACCGCTTCGCCGGCAACGGTCGCGGCGGCCATCATCAACAGCTCCACACTGAATCATGTGAGCAACCCGGGAACCGGATCGCCGAACCGGCTGCTCTTCTCGCTCCTGACGAGTGCGCCGCCTCCAACTCCGACACCAACTCCGACTCCAGTTCCAGGAGCAGAGTTGTTGTTGAACCGTGGCTTCGAATCAGGCGCGGTGAATTGGACCGCAACGGCGGGCGTGATCACCAACTCAACGGGACAAACACCTCGTACCGGCTCTTTCTACGCGTGGCTCGACGGTTATGGCACAACCCATACCGATTCGCTCTTCCAACAGATCGCCGTTCCGTCCAGTGCGACGACTGTGACCTTGAGTTTCTGGCTGAAGATCAATACAGCCGAAACAACCACCACAACTCCGTTCGACACGTTGCAGGTACAAATTCGCAATTCGAGTAACACGGTGCTCAGTACACTTGCGACTTATTCAAACCTGAACAAGACAACAGGGTACGTGCTGAAGACTTTCGATGTTACTGCCTTCAAGGGACAGACAATTCGCATCTACTTCCTTGGAGTTGAGGACTCGTCGTTGCAAACCTCGTTTGTAATCGACGACACGTCCTGCACGACGCAGTAACGTTGGTCCACCCTTGCATCCACAGATTACACAGATTAATAATCTGCGTAATCTGTGGATAAGGAGACACGATATGCGGATTGCGCTCACGCTCCTCTTCATCGCTCTGCTGTCACTGACGATCTCAGCACAAACATTTCGCGGCACGATTCTCGGCACGGTCACCGATCCGGCTGGCGCTCTCATGCCGGGTGCAAAGGTCACCGTCAAAAACCTGAACACCGGTCTCGAGCGTTCGACTGTCACGGACGATGCCGGCAACTATACCGTTGCCGAGTTACCGATTGGTTTATATGAAGTGCGCGTCGAAGTTAGTGGTTTTAACCCGCGAGTGATCACAAACATTAACGTTGGTGTAGCCAGTGAGCTACGCGTCGATGCGAATCTGAATCCAGCCGGCGTAGACACTGAGGTGATCGTAGGCATAAACGAGCAGGTGGAGACCACCAGCAACGCGCTTGGCGGCACGATCACAACCAAAGCCGCCGCGGACTTGCCCATCAACGGACGCGATTTCACAAAATTCCTGACCATGGTTCCCGGTGCGACCGGCGATCCTTCCGGCGCAACCGATTCACCGGGTTCATTTGGACTGTTCAGCGCGAACGGCAACCGCGGCCGTGCAAACAACTATCTGCTTGACGGCACAGACATGAATGACGGTTACCGAAACCTGCCCGCAATCAACGAAGCCGGCGTTTTCGGAACTCCCGCAACCATCCTGCCAATCGAAGCTATTTCCGAAGCTGCTATTCAGACAAACGTCGAAGCCGAGTTTGGCCGTAACTCCGGCGCCATAGTGAACATCGTGACGAAGTCAGGCACGAACGATTTTCACGGCTCTCTCTTCGAATTCTTCCGCAACGACAAACTCGATGCGCGCAACTTCTTCAATCGCGACTCTGAGCCGCAAACGGCGTTTAGAAACAATCAATTCGGCGGCGCAATCGGTGGCCCGATAAAACGAAATCAGACGTTCTTCTTCTTTGCTTACGAAGGCCAGCGCGAACGTGTTGGACTCAATTCAACTGCACGCGTTCCCGATCCGCGCGAGATCGCCGCTCTTGGTGGTCCTACAAATCCGGTTATCGCGCGTCTGCTGGCTCGCAATCCCTGGCCCACGCCTAACAATCCATTGCCGCTCTTCGACAACAGCGGCGAACCGAATGTATTCGTCACCACGCCTGCTTCCAACGACGTCGACAGCCTGATAGCCAAGATCGATCACTCATTCGATAAGGACAACCAACTTACCGGACGCTATTTCTACGGCACGAGCGATCAGTCGTTTCCCCTCGCCATTCTCGCCGGCAACATTCTTCCGGGCTTCAACACGACGACACCGACGAAAGTCCATCTCGTTTCGATCTCCTATCTGAAGCTTCTTTCGCCGACTAAAGTCAACGAGCTGCGATTTGGTTTCAACCGCTTCAAGGAAGGATTCTTTCCGGAAGACAACGACTTCGATCCGCGTTCGATAGGACTCAACACCGGTATCACTAGCGACCAGGACTTTGGACTGCCGCAGATTCGTATTCAGGATGATCTGGGAATTGCCAACATCGGCGCCACTCTTTCCGTTCCGCGTGCGCGTACCGACATCAACTATCAAGTGATCGACAACTTCTCCTGGAAATTGACGAGGCACGATCTGAAGTTTGGTTACGAGTTTCGGCGCACGACGGTGGATCAGTTTTTCGATGCCGGGTATCGCGGCCGTTTGGACTTTGCCTCACTCGAAGACTTTCTCTCCGGCACACTCAGCGGTGGCCGCGCGGCGCGTGGCAATTCAAATCGTTTCACTTTCCAGAATGCACACGCAGGTTATTTGCAGGACACGTTTCGTTACAGCCCTAATCTGACCTTCAATCTTGGATTGCGTTGGGATTACTTCGGCGTCATCGACGAACACGATCACCTATTGAGCAACTTCGATCCCGTAGCAGGTCTTGTACAGGTTGGCTCGCCGGGGCTTCCGCGTCTCTACGATCGCGACTGGAACAATTT
>DATNFX010000093.1:0-5856 GCA_035606195.1 Pyrinomonadaceae bacterium | reverse complement strand
CAAAATCGGCAACCACGCCATCGACGAGTGGAGCAATGACGGTCACGTCGCGTGCTTCGCGGCCCTGCATCTTGTGCGCTTCGTTGCCCACCGCGATCACTTCACCGTTAACTTTATTGACGGCCACGACCGACGGCTCGTCGACGACGATGCCTCGGCCACGCACAGCAATGATCGTGCTTGCCGAGCCCATGTCGATTGCCATCGAATCTGAGACAAGATTCTTGAGGGCGTTGAGGCCAAGGAAGGTGCTGGTTTTCCCGATGAACGACATAAAAGATATTGCCGATTGCCAATTTGCCGATTGCCAATTGTTAATTGCCGATCGTCCAATTTCCTCAAATCGGCAATTGGCAATCGGCAATTGGCAATCTAAAAGGAGCCGCTGGCTCTTTGCCAGTCAACTTCCCAGAGATTCACGGGCTGTTGACGATTCTTAACCATGATCGCTTCGCGTGGCTGCAATTTATACCGGCTGTGCGCGGCCTTTGCAGTCGCATCGCTAATCAGAATCTCACCGCCACGTGCATTAGACTCCAAACGTGACGAAGTGTTCACAGTATCTCCGATGGCTGTGTATTCCGAGCGCCGCTCGGACCCGATATAACCAACGACCACCTCGCCGGTATGTAGCCCCATGCCGACGCCGATCTCGGGAATTCCCTCATCCCGCAACTCGCGATTGATTCCCAAAAGCCTGCGCTGCATCGCTACAGCCGCATTCAGAGCATTGGATGCGTCGTCAGGCGTCGCGGTGGGCGCTCCGAAAAGTGCCATTAGACCATCGCCGAGATATTTATCGAGCGTGCCGCCGTGCGCGAAGATGATGTCAGTCATGGCTGAGAAATAACGATTGAGCAAACTGACGATCTTTTCCGGTGGCGCATGCTCTGAAATGCGCGTGAAACCACGAATGTCCGCAAAGAGAATCGTGATGGTCTGACTCACGCCGCCGAGCTTGAACGACTCGGGATTCTCGAGCATCTGCTTCACCACATACTCGGGCAAAAACCGGCTGTAGTTGGCACGCGCGACTTCCTCGCGAGCCAGTCGTTCGTGTGCGCGCGCGTTCTCGACCGCGATCGCTGTCTGCGCAGCGACTGCGCTAATCAACTCCAGATCGTCAGGCTTAAACGCCGCGAACGGATCGAGGCGATCGGCATACAGCGCGCCATGAACACGCGACTCAGCAACGAGGGGCGCACAGATCGTCGAGCGCACTCCCTGCGAAACGATTGAATCCACGCCCGCGAACTGTTCGTCAGAAGCCGCGTCCTGCGAGAGCAAAGCCACGCGTTCCTTCATAACCTTGCGCGTGATCGTCCGTCCGATCGACAGTTTGCGCGCATGAGCCTCGAGTTTGTTATCGCGCGCGCGCACCGCAATCGGCGTCAGATTGGCATCCTCACGGCCGTCCTCGGCAATCAGCGCCACGACACGATCTGCCGGCGTCGAACGGAAAATGATGTCGGTGGCCTTTTCAAAGATCGCATTGAGATCGAAGACGGAACCGAGCGTCTTGCTCATCTCATACAATGCACTCAGGATGTTAGCTTTGCGTTGCAGAGCTTCGAGGACTTTGTCACGTTGTGGTGAAGTTGCTACTTCGTCTTTGGAGCGAAGCACGGTCGACATTACGTCGTTTGCAGAGATCAGCAACTGCGTGTGGCCCAGCGGCTTGTCATCGTAGCGGACGTCGGTCGTTCGTTCTTCTACCGGTTGCTCGAAACGCAGTGTGCTTGCGCCGATCGTGACGCGATCGCCGTTTTTGAGCTGATGGTCGAAACGCGGCTCACCATTAATAAAAACCTTGTTTGCACTGCGCCGGAGCTGGCCGTTTATGACCGCTCCATCGACGATCGTAAAATTTCCATTGTCCGATTGGTTGATATGTGCGTGATAACGAGAGGCACGCGGATCATCCAGGACCACCGTATTGTCGGGCGCCCGGCCAATAGTGCACGCGACGTTGGGCAGAAAACTAAACTGCCACTGTCGCCCGCTTGCGTCGGTGATCTTCAAATGAGCCATGGCCGGGCGATCCTAACAGTAGAATTTAAGGCTGACAACAGTAGTATCCTCAGTCTATGATGCGTCACAGCGCCGCTCACACAACCAAAAGGAGTAAACCCGTATGCGTTTCTCCGCTCGCTATCTAAGCACGCTCCTGCTCACGCTGAGTCTCCCAACTCTGCTTTTAGCCCAGTCACCACAGACTACCAAGACTCCCCGCGGTTCCATCTCGGGTCGGGTAACAGTCAAGGACAAAGGTGTTGGTGGTGTTCTGGTGGCGCTGCGAAAGAATGAGATTCAGATGCCTTACGATCCCATTCAAAAAGCGCTTACCGATCCGGATGGGTTTTATCGCATCACCAGCGTCGCGCCGGGAAATTACGAAGTCTTTGCTTCATTGCCGGCTTTTGTCCCGACAGAACGAAGAGATGTGAGAAGCAAACTCGTTCTTGTTGGCGAAGACGACAACGTTGAAGGGATCAACTTCGCCATGGTCCGTGGGGGCGTGATCACCGGACGAATCACCGATGCTGATGGGCGTCCACTCATTCAACAGCAGGTTAATATTTACCAGGAAGGCGCTTTCAACCAGCCACGACTGAACGCACAACAGCCGCCGCCACCGATCTATCCAGCGACGAGTGTTCAAACAGACGACCGTGGTATCTACCGTGCTTTTGGACTTCAGGCTGGTCGTTACAAAGTCGGATCGGGGCGTAGTGACGATAGTTTCACCGGGACGAGTTTTGGAGCGCGTTCATCATACAAACAGGTTTTCTACCCGGATGTTACCGAAGCGGATAAAGCCAGGGTGATCGATGTCAGCGAGGGAAGTGAAACTGCGGACGTTGATATCACTCTTGGCCGCGCGCTACAGACGTTCACGGCTACCGGACGTGTTGTCGATGGTGAAAAGGGACTGCCGATACCGAATATCAGGTTCAGTGTTCAACGACTCGTCGGACAGCGCGTCGAGTTCGTGAACTCCCAGATCGTATCCAATGTTCAGGGCGACTTCGTCATCGAGGGGCTGCTTCCCGGCAGATACGGAATCACCATGCTTCAAAATCAAAGCAACGAAATGCGCGCCGAGGCGTTGAACTTTGACATCGTCGATCAGGACATCAGTGGAGTAGTTGTCAAACTCGCAAAGGGCGCAAGCTTGAGCGGAGTTGTCGTGATCGAGAGCGAAGACAAAGCAGTGCTCGCAAAACTGTCAGAATTCCAGGTGAGAGGTTTCATCGTGCCACAGGGCGGAGGCATGGTTTCATCGTCTGCGTCCTCGCCCGTCGGCCCCGACGGAAGCTTTCGGCTAGCTGGTTTGGGAAGCGGTATCGTGAACTTCAACATAGGAACCATGAATCGCCCGCTGCCGCCAAAAGGATTCAACATAGCGCGATTTGAGCGCGACGGAGTCGTCGTAAAGGGCGGGATTGAACTCAAAGATGGTGAGCAACTGACTGGCGTGCGTGTGGTTCTGTCGTACGGCAGCGCAAGTATTCGCGGGTTGGTTGTAATGGCAAACGGTCCGCTACCGGAGGGAACGAGGGTTTCAGTCAGCCTCGGGAAACCGGGTGAAAGAGGTATCGGTACTCGTCCGCCCGTTGTCGATCAACGAGGACGGTTTTTGATTGAAGGAATCCCGGCGGGAACTTATGAATTGACAACGCTGATTGGCATGACGACGCCCAGCTCACCGGCTCGAGTGTTCAAGCAAAGTGTCACAGTTCAGGAAGGCTCGTCCCAGGACGTGACGATTACAGTCGATCTGGAAGCTCCACCTGCGAGGCCTTGAGTCCCAATGATTCGATCACTTTTTGCTGTGCTGCTGCTGTTGTGCGGGGCTGTGTGCTTTGTCGCACAGGAAAAAACTCCATCAAATAATATGGGGAAGACGGACCAACCGACTATAGGTTCGATCGACGGCAAAGTCGTGAATGAAAGCGGCCAGCCTATGGCCGGAGCTGGAGTGTATGTGCGGACGGTGAACTCCGGATTCAATCGTTCAACCACTACTGACCTGGAAGGAAATTTTCGAGTTAATGGTCTCGAAACGGGACTCTACATCGTCAGCGCCAACACTCCTGCGTACACAAATGCGCCGGGCGATCCCGACGCTCCGAAGTATTACCGGATCGGTGATTCAGTGCGGGTCGATATGGTCCGCGGAGGAGCAATTACCGGAACCGTGACGAATGCGATGGGCGAACCGGTGATCGCCGTGCGTGTGCGCGCGCAGATGATTCGCGATGCGAAAGGACAGGCTGCCAGATTTTCCGCATCCTTTGAACAACAGACTGACGATCGTGGCGTCTATAGAATCTACGGACTCCCACCGGGCACTTATCACGTCTTTGCCGGTGGATCGAGTTTCATTCCATCTTACACCACGTATGACACCGACATTCCGACATATGCGCCATCGTCAACGCGTGATACTGCCGCCGAGGTCAGTGTGAGAAGCGGTGAAGACGTGATGGCTGATATTCGTTATCGAGGTGAACCAGGTCACAGCATCAGTGGATCGATAAAAGGTTCGGGGACGACCAACGGTTCAGTAACATTGATGCGGCCGGGTAACAGTTTTCCGATGGCGACTTCGATCCAGGTACCATTCTCGCGAGGTTTTATATTCAATGGACTGGCCGACGGCGATTATTTTCTTGTGGCGCAGGAATCCGTCGCCAGTCAAACAATACCACCCGTATTCACTCTTACCTTTTCAGACCCAAAAAAAATCACAGTCAAAGGCGCCGACATTACAGGAATCGAACTGGTGACAAAACCATTGGGTTCGATAAGTGGAAAGATCGTGCTTGAACCCACGAAAGTTCCCGAGTGTCAGGGAAAGCGACCGCCCTTAATGGCGGAAGCGCTGGTACGATTTCGGCGTCCCGAGAAAGAGGTAGAAGCGGGCGAAGCACAGGGAGTGCGATCGGTTGCCGGCGCCGCTTCGCCAGACACTGCGGGCGCATTTGTGCTGCGCAACCTGCAAGCGGGCAGTTATCAATTCGACCCGCGATTCTACGCGCGTTACTGGTATCTGCAGTCGATAACGGTGAACAGCGCTGGTCCAAAGCCGCAACGAACTGATGCCGCCGCCAACTGGACCATACTGAAAAGCGGCGAGCAACTATCGAACGTCAACATCACGCTTGCCGAGGGCGCGGCGTCGGTGCATGGAAAGGTACCCGCGCCAGATGCAGCGCAGCCTCCTGCCGTGGCCGCTTACCTCGTTCCGGATGATAAGGACAAACTGGAAGACGTCCTACGTTATTTTGTCGCCCAGATCGAGGCTGACGGCACATTCACATTCAACAATGTTCCCCCCGGAAAATATCTTGCCGTCACAGCATCAACTGTCGAGCCTCAAATCGCAAACCTGGCAAAGCTTCGTCAGCCTGACGCGGGCGCCGCACGAACTAAACTTCGTCGCATGGCCGAAGCAAAGAAAGCTGAGATCGAACTGAAGCCCTGCCAGAACCTCAGCGACTATCAGCTAAAACAGTGAGCCGCAGACGAACGCAGATGACGCTGATCTGCGTTTATCCGCGTTCATCTGCGGCTTAAATGCTTGCTGCGGAAACCTTGACCATCCGCAAGATAGCTTGCTAGACTCCAAGCACTTACCAAACAGGGCTTCGACGCAATCAGCGTCCTCGGAAATTCCCCATAGACCCGCGCGTGCGGCGCAGTCTGATAGATATTTTCAAATTCGATGGAGGTGCATGGTGGGCTTCAAAGTCGGCCAGAAAGTCGTTTACCCGAATCATGGAATCGGGACCATCGAGCAAATAGAACAGAAGCAAATAGGCACTCAGCTCCTACCTTTTTATACGCTTC
>DATNFX010000092.1:0-6021 GCA_035606195.1 Pyrinomonadaceae bacterium | reverse complement strand
CTTGCGACCCTTTTGCGTCGTCGGCAGTGCCGGCACTACGAATACTGGTGTTGTCGATCCACTTTCGGATATAGCCGCCCTCGCCAAAGAATTCGATCTCTGGTTTCACGTCGATGGCGCTTACGGAGCACCCGGCATTCTTGACGAAGGGAAGAAGCATCTTTTCGCCGGGTTGGAGCTTGCCGACTCAGTTTCTCTCGATCCGCACAAGTGGCTCTATGTTCCTGTCGATGCCGGTTGTTTGCTCTTCCGAGACGATGCGGCAGCGAGAGCAACGTTCAGCACGGACGAAGCCGATTACATCAAGACGCATGGATACGTCGACGAGGAAGCGTTTGCGTTTTGGGATTACGGCGTTGAGCTGTCGCGGCGTTTTCGTGCACTCAAAGTTTGGCTGACGTTGCAGTATTACGGCAGCCGCCGCATTGCTGAAGCGATCAGCGAGGACATATCGCTCGCGGAATATCTCGGTGAAGTAGTTTCAAACGCGGATGATTTCGAGCTGTTGGCGCCGGTCGAGTTGAGTATCTGTTGCTTCCGGTACATCTCGAGCGAAACGGATTTGGACAAACTCAATGAGCGCATCATGGAGCGCGTGCAAAAAGGTGGTCGCGCGTATTTGTCGAATGCGACCGTGAACGGGCATTTCGCACTACGCGCCTGCATTACAAACTTTCGCACCACGAAGAGTGATATCGATGAGACTGTCGCGGCGATCCGCGACGCCGCGAAAAACTGTGTCAGCTAATCAAAACCCATTCGATCGCGAACTGCGCGTCGCCTGCGAGCTCGCACGCACGGCGGGCGCTGCCATCCTCGAGCAGTACGAAGGCCCGCTCCATATCAAACAAAAGAATTACGACGACGATATGGAGCCGGTCACTCAGGCTGACATGATCGCCAACGAGCTCATCGTCACCGGATTGAAACGCGAGTTTCCGGACGATGGAATCCTCGCGGAAGAGTCAGTAGATACTGAGCGACGCCTTGCAAAGTCGCGCGTGTGGATGGTCGATCCGCTCGATGGCACAAATGGTTTCATTGACGGTAATGGTGACTTTGCCGTTCAGATCGGTCTCGCCGAGGACGGCCGTTGTGCACTGGGCGTGGTCTATCAGCCGCTGACCGGTGTGCTGTATCGTGCAGTTCGCGGCGCGGGAACGTGGATCGAACGGCCCGACTTCGAGCAACAGCGAGCGACCGTTTCTGACACGAAGACGCTTTCGGAAATGCGTCTCGCGGCGAGTCGATCACATCGAAGTCCGCGCATGAACAGAGTCGTCGCCCAACTCGGTTTCGAAGCAGAGGTTCAGCGCGGGTCCGTCGGCATCAAGATCGGGTTGCTGGTAGAGCAGCAATGCGACGTCTACATTCATCTATCACCACGAACAAAGCAATGGGACACGTGCGCTCCGGAAGTGATTTTGACGGAAGCGGGCGGGCGGATCAGCGATCTTTTCGGTTATCCTCTGAACTACAACGTTCCGGACGTGCAAAACCGCAACGGGCTCGTTGCCAGCAACGGCGTGTCCCACGATCAGATTATTGAAACCCTGGCACCGCTGCTGAACGAGTTCGGCAGAAAGCAAATTTAATATTGCCAATTTCCAATTGCCGATTGCCGATTTGCCAAACACTTAATCATTCCTAAATTGGCAATCGGAATTGGCAATTGACAATAAATCACGATGCGCCCAAAATCGTTTCTCACCTATTTCCTCCTCTGCGCTATACCGCTGTTTCTGTTGGCGGAGCTTGGGTATTGGAACAGCACCAGATCGATCGACGCCAGCGTGGGGACAATCGCTCAAAACGATCTCAATGCGTTTTCCGGCGCGGTCGATGAGCTACTTGATGAGAATCAGAAAAGCATGCGGCAACTGGCGATTGCACCCGCCGCACGTGACGTGGTGAATCGTGTAGAGAGTGAGACGGCGCCTCAGCCACCACTACCAATCTTGAACTCACTTCCCAAGCTCGGCTCCTCGCTTCACGAGCTCACTCTCTACGACCACACAAAGAACGCGCTTTGGAATCAACTCCCGAATGGTGAATGGGCTTACGCTCGTGGGTTCAATCAGTCCGTCGCGCTTCAACCCGATGAGCATGTCTGGACGCAACTCGGAAACGTGTGTTTGGAACAACTCCACAGCCCTTCTGCAACTCTGCAATACACCGTTCCAATCCACGATGAAAAAGGCACGATCGTTGTGGGCGCTGCCGCAGCTGTACTCGATCTCGCGTCCGTCTTTTACGACGCGTCGCACGGGCTGCCAAAGTCTAATCAACATTCGCTGGTTGTGGTTTTGGATCGTTCTGGAAGAACTCTTTATAACTCAGACCGCTTGCGCGAGCGGCTGCCGGTCTATCAGGCGTTGCCCGGCTTCAACTCCATTTCCAACGCAATGACGGCGAATCAGAGCGGTGTGGACCAGTATCACTCGCCTTCGGGAACAAACTACCAGGTCGCGTATGCCCCGCTCCCGCGATTGAACGCGGCTGTCGCGATTGCGCGGAACAGTTCTGACATGCTGTCGACTGCGCGCAAGTGGGGGCTCGCGGGATTCGGTCTCGCTCTTTTGACATCTCTCCTCGCCGCGTTCGTCCTGGAAACTCACGTGCGCAGCCGGTCCAAAGGGATCGCGCAGGTAACGAAAGACGTCTCTGCTATCGCTAAGGGCGAACTGGACCGCCGCATCATTTTGCAGTCGAGTGACGATGCGCGCGGCCTTGCCGACAACATCAACGTCGTCACCGAACGTTTGCGCGCTCAAATCGCACGCGAGGAAGAATCGCGACAGTTCGAGTCGTTCATTCGCATCTCGGCGATGCTCACACATGATCTGAAAAACGCGATCGAGGGTCTTTCTTTAACGGTCAGAAACATGGAACGTCACTTCGACAATCCTCAGTTTCGCAGTGACGCTTTAAAAGGACTGACAACCGCTACCGATAAACTCAAGGCGCTCGTCGCACGGCTCTCGAGACCTTTAACCAGCCTCAGCGGTGAGCACAAGCGACCCAGAAATATCGATTTGATACCCATCATTCAACGAGTTCTCTCTACGACGGCCGAGCCATTACGCGGCAAACACACGATTGTGACGCGACTACCGGCGAATTTGTATGCATTCGCCGACGAGGCCCGAGTCGAGGAAATAATCGAAAATCTCGTGCTCAACGCGCTCGAAGCCATGACTGACGGCGGCGGCACGCTCACGGTCGAAGCGAGCCAGACTGAAAATGGCGCGGCGACGTTTTCCGTCAAAGACACCGGGCGCGGGATGAGCCGCTCCTTTATTGAAACCCGGCTGTTTCGCCCGTTTTCCACAACTAAGAGAACCGGTATCGGGCTCGGACTGTACACCTGTCGCGAAGTGATCAAGGCGAGTGGCGGCTCGATCGAAGTCGATTCAGTCGAAGGCGCTGGTACGACATTTCGCGTCGTGCTACCATCGATTCCACACGACAGGCGTAGCTAAATAGAGAAGGGCGCGCGGCCAGACCCTTCCGCAAGTCATACCTGTTACGCCCGTTCCTCTGCAGTGCTGCCCAGGTTTTGTTTTACGCACACGTGTGCGGCCTTGTCAGTTTTATCTTAGAAGCCGGTTCGAGAGATGACGACCAACCCACTCCAGCCCAAGGGCACAGTTCTGGTTGTCGATGACGACGACACAGTTCGCAGTGGTCTTTATTGGGCGCTAACTTCAGACTATCAGGTACTGCAAGCCTCTTCTCGTGACGAAGCCTGTGCGTTAATCAACGATGAAGAAGTGGATGTAGTGGTGAGCGATCTGCACCTGCCGCCGCATGTGGACGACATTGCGGAAGGTTTGGCGCTGATTGATGTCGCGCGCGCGCAGAATCCGCCGCTTCAGGTCGTAGTGATTACCGGCAGTAATGCGAAACGGGCCGCTTTGGAAGCAGTGAAACGCGGCGCTTACGGGTTCTTTGAAAAGCCACTCGATCCCGGAGAGTTGTTGCACTTCGTGAACCAGGCGGCACGCATGCGACAACTCGAGATTGAGAATCGCAGACTACGTGAGGAACTCTCACGCCCGCCCGGATTCACTCACCTGATGGGCACGAGCCAGGCGTTGGAGCGTGTGTTGAAGCAGGCGAAATCTGTAGCTGCGACTAGTGCGACCGTCTTGCTGACGGGCGAGAACGGCACCGGCAAAGAGATGCTTGCGCGCGCGATTCACCAGGAGAGCCCGCGTACCGATGGACCATTCGTGGCGGTGAGTTGCGCCGCCCTTCCCGAGGCGTTGATCGAGTCGGAGCTCTTTGGCCACGAGAAAGGCGCGTTTACTTCCGCGATACAAACGCACAAAGGTCGTTTCGAGCTGGCGGACGGCGGCACGCTCTTTCTCGATGAGATCGGCGACCTGAGCGCTGCGGTTCAGGTTAAGCTTCTGCGCGTGTTGCAGGAGCGCGAGTTTGAGCGCGTCGGCGGAACCAAGACGCTGACAGTCAACATTCGTCTGATTGCGGCCACTAATCGAGATCTTGAAAAAGAAGTAGCGCAGGGTCGTTTTCGTCAGGACCTGTTTTTCCGGCTCAACGTCGTGCCGCTGGTGCTGCCGCCTTTGCGTGAACGGCCGGACGATATTCCGATTCTCGCAGCACACTTTGCCGCGAAGTCAGCGCAAAAGTACGGCCAGCCAACGCCGGAGTTGGAGCCGGGACTCGTCGAGATCTTGCTCGACTACAACTGGCCCGGAAATGTGCGCGAGCTCGAGAACCTGATCGAGCGTCTGGTTGTACTGAGCGGGACATCAACGCTTGGACTCGAGTATGTTCCGGAGAAGATGTTGCGCGTGCTTCCGGGAACAACGCCGGGCGACGAGAGCACTTTGGAAGGTGCGGTGGAGGCGACCAAGCGACGCATGATCGTGAGCGCGTTGCAGTCAGAAGGAAACAAGGTGGCCGCCGCGAAAAAGTTGGGCATCAGTCGCTCCTACCTCCACCGACTCATCAATGAATTCGATCTATAGCCACAAAAGGCGCAAAAATCACAAAAGTTGGGTTTCACATTTTGTGCTTTTTGTGCTTTCTTGTGGCTTATCTATTGGAGAGGACAATAATGACTAAGAATCAGAAGATTGCTCTCGGTTGTGGTGGCGCAGGGTGTCTGGGATTGATCGTGGTTGTGATTGCGGGTGGGTTGATTTACTTATTCACTCGCCCGGCGCGGTCAAATCGTAATTACAATTTCAATGTTAGTACCAACCGCAATTCCAATTCAAACGACAACTCCGATTTCTCCAGCAACAGTAACACCAACGACAACTCGTCTAATTCAAATTCGTCTTCAACTTCTGATTCGACAATGTCCAAAGATGAGAAGCATAAACTCTATTATGCGGCGCTTCTAACTGGAGACACTGAACTGATTCGGCGCGTCGAGGTAAAGATTGATGTTTTGGAAGACGACTTCACACCGGGCGCCAAGTTCCAGGCGTTTGTTGAGGAGCACGCTACCTGGACTATCAACAACATGGATTTCATTCAATCGGTAGATACGGCCGAGAAGGCACGGGCGTATATTAACGAACACATTTCGGATTAAGGCCAGGTATTTTTTCTCAAATGGATCCGTCTCGCATTCGCAACTTCTCAATCATTGCCCACATCGATCACGGCAAGTCGACTCTCGCCGACCGCCTGCTCGAACTCACCGGAGCTCTGTCAGAACGCGAGATGGAAAACCAGGTGCTCGACAACATGGACCTTGAACGCGAACGTGGCATCACGATCAAGGCACACGCCGTCAGGCTTGATTACAAAGCGCAGGACGGCAATTCGTACGTGCTGAACTTGATCGACACACCGGGTCACGTCGATTTCTCGTACGAAGTCTCGCGCTCGCTGTCGGCATGTGAAGGTGCGTTATTGATCGTGGATGCTTCTCAGGGTGTCGAAGCACAAACGCTCGCGAACACATATCTCGCAATCGAAAACAATCTCGAACTGATTCCCGTTATCAACAAGATCGATCTGCCCGGCGCTGAACCTGAA
>DATNFX010000091.1:0-5515 GCA_035606195.1 Pyrinomonadaceae bacterium | reverse complement strand
CGCTTCGCGCCAGAACATCGGCTGCTACGCGCTCCGGACGGAGTCGATGCACTTCGAAAACACTTCCAACTCGGCGTTAACTTCATCGAGTCGCTCGTGAATCGCCATCGCATCGAACTCTACATTCTCGACTCGAAAGGTCAGACAGCAGGATATTTCGGACGGATTCAGTGGAATGAACGCGAGGTTGTAGACCGAGTAATCGAGGTGTTGAAGAAAAATCGTGACCGTCCAAAATTGCGCGTCGCCTCGCCAGTCTTCGGCACCGCAGTCGCACTCGGGCTCGCACTCTTCCCGAAGTGTCCATTCTGCTGGGCCGCGTACCTCAGCCTGTTCGGAATCGCGGGCGTTGAAACAATCCCCTACTCCCCATGGCTCCAACCCGTGCTGGCAATTCTTCTGCTGTCAAACCTGGCCAGCATCTGGTTCCGCGCTCGCACCACACATCGAATGCTCCCCTTTTATTTAGTCACCTTCGGCGCTCTCACCCTCATCGCCTCCAAAACCCTCTCAGCCCCGAGCACCGTAAGCCTCCTTGGCGTCCTCCTGACCCTCGTCGGCTCCCTCTTGAGCACCTTTAAACCAAACTTGGACAGGGTCAGTACCGTCCGCGGTAGCGGATGGGTTAACGATCAGGATTAAGAAAACATTGTAAATCGAGCGCCTCTACTACCCATCCGCTACCGCGGACGGTACTGACCCTGTCCAAGCTGCGATTTACTCAGCTCGGAGCGCGACGATCGGATCCACACGTGTTGCTTTTCGCGCGGGGAGGAGGCACGCCAGCAACGCCACAACCAACAGCACGATTGAGACGCCAGTGAAGGTGAGAGGGTCAGTTGGCGAGATGCCGTAGAGCATTCCGATTAGAACGCGCGAGACGAAGAATGCGCCGACTAACCCAAGCGCGAGTCCAAGCACCGTTATCTTCATTCCCTGTCGTACTACTAACCGCAGCACGTCGGTGCGGTTGGCGCCGAGAGCCATGCGAATGCCGATCTCGTGTGTCTGCCAACTGACCGAGTAGCTCATCACGCCGTACAAACCGATCGCCGCAAGTATTAGCGCGACCGATGCAAATATCGCCAGCAACATCATATTGAATTTGCGTGGAGCGACTGATGTTCCCAGCAGTTGTTCGAGTGTTTGCACGCGCCAGATGATCTGCGCCGGATTAAACGTTTTGACTTGCGCGCGTGCCGGCTGTGTTAACTGCGAGGCGTCTGGCGCTTCAGTTCGCAGAACAACATTCATGCGCCGCTCCGGCTTTTGAAGATAAGAAAAGTACATCTCCGGCTGCACAGCTACATCAAGACCCTTCCGCCGGACATCTCCCACGACACCGATGATCTCGCGCGGCGTCTTGTCGTCTCCGTCGAGAATAATCCGTTTGCCGATCGCATCGTCGTTTGGAAAGTATTGCTTCGCGAACGCATTGCTGACGACCGCCACCTGAGGTGAATTTGCCGCATCAGCATCAGTAAAAACGCGACCACGCAACAGCGCGATGTCCATCGTTCGAAAATAATCGCCGCTCGCAACTGTGTAATCAGCAACCGCTTCTTCGCCGGGCTTGTATGGCGCTCTTCCCTCGATTTGAAAACTCACCTCAACGTCGAAATCCGTCAGCGGCACGTTGCTGACCACTGCTGCATCGCGAACTCCGGGAACATTCTTCATGCGTTGAATGAGCTGTTGGAACGCTGCCGAGCGTTGTTCCGGTTTTGTATAAGTCGCGCGGTTCAATGGAATATCCAGCGCGAGCACACTTCTCGGATCGAAGCCTGCATCAGTGTGCAACAATCGCCAAAAACTATTAATTAGTAGACCCGCACCCGCGAGCAGCATCAACGACAGCGCTACTTCAGAAACAATCAATGCACTGCGGACACGGTTACGCGCACCATGCGACAAACCACGTCCAGTCTCTTTCAGCATGTTGCCCGGATCAGGTCTCGAGGCTTGTATTGCGGGAACGAGACCAAACAGGAGTCCCGTCAGCGTCGCCATTCCGAATGTGAACGCGAGCACATACCGGTCGATTGCGACTTCATGAAGCCGCGGCACGTCGGCCGGTCCATAAGCGATGAGCAATTCGGTGCCCCAGGTCGCTAGTAACAAACCTACAACGCCACCTGCTAATGCGAGAAGGACGCTCTCAGTCAGCAACTGGGAGGCAATGCGTCGACGGCTCGCGCCAAGTGCCATCCGAATCGCTACTTCCTTCTGTCGCGCAACGGCGCGAGCAAGAAGAAGATTCGCCACGTTTGCACATGCGATCAGCAACAC
This sequence comes from Pyrinomonadaceae bacterium, assembly GCA_035606195.1. Classification (GTDB taxonomy): domain Bacteria; phylum Acidobacteriota; class Blastocatellia; order Pyrinomonadales; family Pyrinomonadaceae; genus PSRF01. The sequence goes on along the minus strand of DATNFX010000091.1, from coordinate 3,226 downwards.
CAAGCCGACCGCACCGAGCATTACGAATAGCGCCGTGCGATAGTCGCGGGTCACGTTCTCGTGCATCGACACTGCATTGAAGATTACGTTTGTGTTTGACTCCGGTGACTGGTGTTCGACTTGTCTTGAAAGAAGATCGAGATCTGCTTTTGCTTGTGCGACTGTGACACCGGGCTTGAGTCGCGCGATCACGTCGAGCAGCCGGTTCGCGCGTTCTTCGCGTATTTCCTTCGTCATGAATGCAGCGGAGAAAATCGGCTCCCAGTAATCCTGATTCTCGTCATCGGAAATCGGATATTCAAAACCCGCAGGCATGATTCCGATAACAGTAGTCTTACCGCCGAGGTCGATCTCACGACCGATGACGCTTTGATCGCCTCCGAAACGTCGCTGCCATAAACCGTGGCTTAGAACAATGACGGGCGAAGCGCCGGGTTTATCTTCGTCGCGCGTGAAAACGCGACCGAGCTCCGGCTTCACACCGAGCACGGAGAAGTAATCCGAACTGACGACCGCGCCGATCACGCGTTCGGGATCGCCGCCTTGAGTAATGATTGTGCCGGAGCGCTGAACCGTGGCAACGTATTGCAGCGTCGTCGCGGATTTCTGGACGTCGAAGAAGTCAGGCACTGAAAAGGTGCCGCGGCCGTCCAGAGCTTGATTGCGTTGCTCGCTCGAGAGCATCACCAGTTGTTGAGGCTGTTCGTACGGCAGCGGCTGCAGCAGAACAGTGTTGACGACCGAAAAGATCGCAGTGTTGGCGCCGATGCCCAAGCCGATTGCGATGATGGCGACAATCGTGACGCCCGGTTTCTTCAGCAACATGCGGACGGAATAAGTGATGTTCTTCCAGAGCGCGTCCATAGTGACTCCTTTGCGAATTAGTCGCAGAGAATCAAAGCTTGTGCCAGTCGGATCGGTTAGGAATCGCGCGTGTGAGTTCGTGTTGGGATTTCACAAATGAGACTCCACGATCCCATTTTTGGAAAAGTAGGAACCGTACTTGGATCGGGTCAGTACAAGGAGCGGTAGCGACCTGGTCAGTGGTCAGCATTCTAGGCTTATCGTTTACCAGGTCGCTACCGCTTCCTGTACTGACCCGATCCAAGAATGATTTCGGATTTTTTAGGCAAACCCTTCGGAGATTAAATGAGTCCAGATACGCGCGACATCGGGGGCCCATCGCGTCGAACGATGGGCCGATCTAAAAACCTACTTGGTCGAACGCGAAGTGACGGACGCGTGGAAAGTAGATCTCTGAAACTATTGACAACTGTCGCGAACCCGCCTTATCTTCCCGCACGTTAACGCTCGTTTCCGGCCAACCTCCCCCAACTGTCCGAATCGCGCCAAGTCGGCGCGCGCATGAATCGCGTTCCCGGGAACCAAAACTAGAGCAATCCAATCTTCCGCAGACGGCAGTGCCGTCTCGCGCCTAACCCGATCTTCAAAAACGGAAGGACTCTCAAAAAATGAAATCACCCAAAACCTCTACCCCTCGTACGTATCGTTGGCTACTTCTCTTTGTGCCCCTTGTTGCTGCAGCGTTGCTGTGGAGCGGTGCGGCCTCAGCATCATGTAACTTTCTTTCGATATTGGCTTCCATAGGATCTGGCGATGGGCAGGTGCTAACGCCAAGGGCCATCGCGATCGACGCTTCTGACAACGTCTACGTTGCCGATCAAAACGATCGCGTTCAGAAATTCAATTCAAGCGGTGTCTTTCAGTTTAAATTCGGAACCGGAGGCAGCGGCACAGGATCGGTCGTCGCGCCGTCCGGAGTCGCAGTTAATCAGACCACCGGCGATATTTACGTCAGCGATGGATTCCCGGAACGAACAAGTGGGATCGTACAAAAATTCAATTCGAGCGGTGTGTTCCAACTGTCATGGGGCACCTCAGGCAGTGGTAACGGCCAGTTCTTAAACGGCGCTGGCGGCGTCGCAGTCGATTCGGCCGGCAATGTGTATGTCACTGACCTCGGTAACCATCGCATCGAGAAGTTTACTTCCGGCGGCAGTTTCATCATGGCATGGGGTGGCAGCGGAACGGGCAACGGGCAGTTCAGTGGACCGGAAGGAATCGCAATCGACGCGACTGACAACGTCTACATTGCTGACACCGGCAATCATCGCGTTCAGAAATTCAACACGAGTGGCACGTTCGTAACGAAGTGGGGAACGAACGGCACTGGCGATGGACAGTTTGATACTCCGTGGGGAGTCTCGGTTGATGGTGTTGGTGACGTCTATGTCGCCGATACAAACAATAATCGCATTCAGAAGTTTTCACCGACCGGCACATTCATTACAAGCTGCGGAACGAGCGGAACCGGCAACGGAGAGTTTTCCGGACCACAGGACGTGGGCGCAGACTCTGCCGGCAACTACTATGTCGCTGATACCGGCAACGATCGTGTACAAAAGTTCGGCGCTGGTGGCGCTGCGCCGATTGCAAATGCAGGCACCGATCAAACAGTTGAATGTGGCGGAGCAACGACGTCAGTGACGCTTGATGGGACAGGGTCAACACCAGGCACCGGAACGATCAACTCGTACTCATGGGCTGAAGGTGCGATTCCACTCGGTACCGGCTCGACCCTAATGGTGTCGCTGACCAAAGGCTCGCACACGATCACTCTAACCGTTACGGATACCGGCGGTGGATCAGATACAGATGACGTAGTTGTAAACATCGTCGACACGACTCCGCCTGTCATCACTTGTCCGGCCGACGTCGTAGTGAATCTTCCACCGAATTCGACTGCGACTTCTATGGTTGTCAATTATCCGGACGTGACCGCGAATGACGATTGTTCGGCGACTGTTAACGTGACCAGTAATCCTGCCTCCGGTTCCGTTTTCCCGATCGGCACGACCACAGTGCACGCATCGGCGGATGACGGTTACACGACTCCGAGTACGTGCTCGTTCAAAGTGATCGTGCAGTACAACTTCGCCGGATTCTTCCAGCCGGTCGACAACCTGCCAGTCTTCAACGTCGTTCAAGCTGGAAGAGCGATACCGGTGAAGTTCAGCTTGAGCGGAAATAAGGGCCTGGGAATATTTGCAGCAGGTTCACCCTCTTCAGGTCCGATTGCGTGTAATTCGAGCGATCCGGCGGTCGATCTAACCGAAACGGTAACCGCCGGCGGCAGTAGCCTCAGTTACGATCCGACAACGGATCGATACATCTACGTATGGAAGACCGATCCATCGTGGGCCGG
>DATNFX010000090.1:0-20636 GCA_035606195.1 Pyrinomonadaceae bacterium | reverse complement strand
ACCGAAGCGTCCCGAAATCAAGACCGCGTTGCCGGGTCCCAACGGCAGGAAGATCGTCGAAGCGGATGCCAAGTTTGTTAACCCTTCTTACCCGCGACCCTCGTTCAAGCTCGTCGCCGAACGTGCCAGCGGCGTCTGGGTCGAAGACGTCGACGGCAATGTGTTCCTCGATTGCAATGCCGGCGTAGCTGTCTGCTCAACTGGTCACTGTCATCCGGAAGTGGTCCAGGCAATTCAGGACCAGGCAGCACAACTGATTCACATGTGCGGTACTGACTATTACTATCGCCACATGCCGGAACTCGCCGAAAAGCTCGATGCGATCGTGCCCGTGCAATCCCCAACGCGAACTCACTTCGCAAACAGCGGCACCGAAGCAGTCGAGACCGCATTGAAGCTCGCGATGCACGCGACTGGTCGAGAGAAGTTTATCGGTTTCTTCAACAGCTTCCATGGGCGAACACTCGGTTCGCTGTCGCTGACATCGTCGAAGCCGGCGCAGCGAAAAGGCTTCAGGCGACAAGCACTCGACGTCGTCCACGTGCCTTATCCAAACGAGTTTCGCAATCCGTTCAGTGCGGCTGACTGCGGCGACGGGGGTGCGGCCCAGGGCGCACTCAACTGGATCGAGGAGCGCTTGTTCAAGACGACCACGCCACCTGAGGAAGTTGCTGGAATCGTAGTTGAAGCAGTGCAGGGTGAAGGTGGTTACGTGCCTGCGCCGAAAGGTTTTCTGAAAGGACTGCGCCGGATTTGTGACGAGCACGGGATTCTTCTCATCGTCGACGAGGTGCAGTCGGGAATGGGTCGCACGGGCAAGATGTTTGCGTGCGAGTACTACGACGTTAAGCCCGACATTGTTTGTATTGCGAAGGGTATCGCTTCGGGTTTGCCGCTCGGCGCGTGTGTTGCGCGTGCGGATCTGATGGATTGGAAACCAGGTGCCCACGCATCGACATTTGGCGGCAATCCGGTTTGTATTGCATCGGCGTTGAAGACGATCGAACTGCTCGAAGGCGGGTTGGTCCAAAACGCCGCGGAAGTCGGTGCGTACTTGAAAGTGGGACTGGAAAAACTTCAGGAGAAGTACGATTGCATCGTCGACATACGGGGTATGGGGTTGATGCTTGGTGTGGAGTTTGTTACTCCGGAACTGCGTGACCTTATCGAGGTAGCTTGCTTCGATCGGGGATTGATCATCCTCGGCGCAGGAGCGAGCACTATCCGCTGGTCACCGCCGTTGATACTCGCGAAAGAGAATGTCGACGTCGCGCTCGAGATCTTCGACGAAGCCATATCCGCGTCGATCTAATATAAGCCACGGATAAAACGGATCTGTTTACGGATCCGTTTTATCCGTGGCTAAGCTTTACTGAGATTTCGTGCATTCTAGTTCGAAGTCGATCCTCGTCCACTGTCAGAACACGTCCATCCCTGAAAACTTCACGGCCCGCCACTACCGTTAAGATCACATCTCGACCAGATGAAGAAAAGATCAACCCCGCGATTGGGTCGTAGCTGGGAACCTGATGCGCGCCAGTTAATGCGACGGCCGTAAAATCCGCCTGCATGCCTTCCTTCAATTGTCCCGTGGCGGCTTGCAGCGCTGCAGTTGCGCTGACGGGCGCTCCGCTCGCTCGAGACAACAGCGTTGCGAAACGCGCTTCTTCGAGAATGTCGCAAGTGTTGTTGCTGGCAACTGAATCGCTTCCTAATCCAACTGCAACTCCGGCCGCGATAAACTTCGCAAACGGCGCGTGCCCGTGACCCAGTTTCGCGTTCGACTTTGGACAGTGCGCGACCGTCGCATCGCAGCTTCTCAGCGTTTCGATGTCTTCGTCGTCAACTCGAATGCAGTGAGCGAGCAACGGACGAGTCTCCAGTATCCCTACCTGCTTCAAATACTGAATCGTCGAGACACCGGGCGCTTTCCACTCGATCTCGCGCCGCGCTAAACCTTCCGCGAAGACGCCACAACCTTCGCGCAAAAACTGGTCTTCAGCTTCCGACTCCGCCGCGTGCATCATCAGCGGCAAGTTTTCTGATTTAGCGAGATCTGCGATGAGTTCCAGTTGCGGCCCGCAGACCGTGTAAGGCGCATGTGGCGAAACACCTGCGCGCACGAGCTCTGACTCAACGGATTTCAGTTCCTGCAACTTGCTCTTGAGCTTCTCGAAGTTCTCAGCAACCAACCTTGGATCCGGTCCAAACGATTCCTGGTAAACAACACCGCGCAACCCAACGTCCTGTAACGCGCGCATACTCACGATCGCCGAGTCGCTCGCATCGTCAACGCGCGTGACTCCCGCCCGCGCTGCTTCGCACGCACCCCAGGTTGCCGAAACCAGAATGTCATCAGGCGTCATGCGTTCGAAGCGCGCGATAGTTAGTTTCCTGAGCCAGGCAAAGAAGTCGCGCTCCTCATTTTCGAGGTAGCTGCGCATCGCGGTGAGCTCCAGGTGAGTATGAGAGTTAACTAAACCCGGAAGAATGATCGCTTCGCCAAGTGATTCAATCGTGAACTCGGGAAACCTCTCGGCGATATCGCTGTGATTGCCGATGCCAATGACGAGATCGCCTGCGACGGCAACCGCGCCATTCTCGATCGGTGCAACCGAAACGGGGACGACCCAACGCGCCGAATAGATCTTATTCATTTTGCGGTTGAAGGCTCCTGCAAGGCTGCGCTCGAGCTTTTTGCACTCTTGAGCGACCGGTATCGTTGCATGATCGAAATCACGTACGAGCGCGTTGAGGGAATGTCGATGCGGTTGATGAATTCCGGGCCCGACTGAGTACTGCCCGGCGGATTGGAACGGCTCCACTCGACTGCTCGACTCGGTCCGGCGTTGTAGGCGGCCACCATTCGCGTTTCGGCTTCAGGTGCATCCTGAAACTGCTCGTAAATCTTTTCGAGATACCAGCAACCGATCTGGATGTTTCGTTCCGGATCGCGCAGCACGGCTTGTGGATCGCTCGCCATCTGATTTTGAAGCTCGCGCATTCCGGTTTCGGTGGCCCATTCGCGGCCGACAGCCGGCATCACTTGCATCAAACCGATTTCGCCGTCTTTACCGATTTTCCACGGGCTGAAGTAAGTCTCTTCGTAGATCATGCTCCAAACGAGGTCGGGGTCGACACGGTAGATCGCTGCTTGCCGTTGGATTAGCGAGTCGAAACGGTGAGTCCAGTAACTATTGAAAGCGTAAGCGGCAGCCAGCAGTATGAGTATTAGGAGAATTACGGCAAGAACACGCTTCATAACATTGCCGATTGCCAATTGCCGATTTCCGATTTGTCTGATTTATTAAAATTGGCAATCGGCAATTGGCAATCGGCAATAAACATTAATTTCTTCTCCTAAGGCCGGACCAATAGGTCGCGCGTGAGACGGCGTAGTCAATCCCTTCGTAGCGCGAGCGCAGAGCGTGTTCGTCGAGCACGTGACCCTGAAGCCAGACCTCCGCGTCGAGCGTGGCGCCCACTGCAAGCGAGCCACGAAGCGCGCGACGGTTGACCAGCACTTCGAGTTTGATACGTTCCAGATCGAGATGAATCCAGAAAAGCTCGCCTCCGGAAAGCGGATTCTTCAAAGGTTTGAAGGCAATGATGCGGCCTGAAAGACTCCAGTCGTTTTCGTGTGCGGCTCGAGCCGGCGCGGCTTTTTCGAGTGGCACCCAGCGCGTCTTGCCTCTCGTGCGACGCACACGCGCGCGATATGCAAGACCGCAAAGACCAATGTGCAACTCCTGCGCGGCGAATCCTGTCGGACCGACTTCAGTCAGATTCTGTAACTCGAAGAGCACCTCGCAGTCAGTCCCTTCACGATAACCGTGGATGACCGCTTCGCCTTCTTCGTCGTATTCCGTCAACGCCCAGGGCGCGATTGTCTGAATGTAACGCGCACGAAAACCGGGACGGCAATCCGCGTAGAAGAGATCGCCGCTGCCTGATTCGTAGAGCACGGTCCACACCTCGAGACCCTCTCCGAGTTTCCAGCAACGCCCGTGCAAGACAGCGCCGCGTCTGTTGAGCTGTGTGGCCTCGCCCTGGTCCCCTGCTCGCTCCGCGAGATAGTTGAAAGCCTTCTCGCTCGAGACTTCCAAACCGATCGTTTCAAAAGTAGGATTCATGATTCAGCTAATAGTTATTATTGCTACGCGCACATTATTACGCGCTACGCTTTCGCTGTCTATGCTTCGCGGGCTTGCCGTTAGTGTTCTCAGCGCGCGGCGCACGAGTTCTGAAACCACGAATGACGCGTTGTGGGCCATGTGATGGCTGTGTTCCAGACCGCACCATCTCGGTAAACAGATCTACATCATAATCCGCTTCACGCGACATCTCTTCACGAATCGCGTGCAGGACTTCTAAAAATTTTGGGCGACGGTACATAAACATTTTTCATTGCCAATTAGATCACCTGTTCTGTTGCTTCTGACACCAAAAACTCCGGCGTCACGATCATTGGGACATAAAAACCTGCAGCCGTATTGAACAACCGAATTCGCGCTTGCCGGCGCACGTTTGCAAGATGGCCGAAATTCCACGTCACGAGATAATCGATCTTGTGAAACGAAGCAATCGCAACGTGCAACGCGTCGGCAATGTACTTGCGATGAAAGATCCCACGCGAAATGTAACCCTCCGCGAGAATCGCGGCTTCCTCCGTAAGACCCACCTGCTCGAGATTGCTGATCAGTTTCAGATACGAACTGCGATGCGGTTCTTTCAAACGTCCCAGCTCCGACGACACGAGCGGCGAAACCACCGCGCGATAGTCGGGCATCTCGTGTTCCCACCACCGGATCGTCAAGTCGCGTCGAAAGGGCTCACCGTTATCGAGGTAAGCGCCAATCACCGATGTTTCCAAATAAAGCGCCTGTTTCATGGGGTTACTACTACTTCCGGATTGATATTTTCGACGCTTCTCGGTTTCTGATTCAAAGGTTCCAAACGCATTGCTCCCCTTGCGAAATCAAAATAGATACGGAAGTGTCGCAGGAAATTACCACCAAGGATACCGCTTTGCGTGAAGCCCGCGGTCTCGTTCACCGGCTCGAGATCGAGCACCGCAGCGCTGATCTTCTCGAGCTTGCTCAAACCGAGACTCAGTCGCGGCAGTTGCAGCAGCTTCACATCTTCTGTCACACCCGCAGCACCAAACACACGCATCTTGGAAGGCTGCAGCAAATCGAGAAGCTGTTCCTGCTGCGAAAGTTTTTCCGAGATCACTGTAATGCTCGCGGCAGTGTCGATAATGAAATTGACGCTCTTTTCAAATCCGTCGAGGGCGACTTCACCGCTCAGGAATCCGCTCGAGGTTGTTCGGAGCGGAACTTCAACCGAGCCGTCGTTCGGCGCCACGGGAATAAGCATTTGATAAGTATCGGGACGTCGCACAGTGGTCCAGCTTTCGACCTGGTCGGTCTGGTTCTGCCGCACCAGCGACATCTTTCTGGTTCCGTAATCGATCGACGTAAGAAACTTCGAGACTACCGACAACCCCAGATAACCATCTACCGGAATATGGCTGTCGAAAAACTTGCGGATATACACCGGCACGTTTCCAATCTTCGCCGTGCCAATCTCAATCGAATCGAGAAAACCATAGACGATTTCAAACTTTCCTCCGCCGCCAACAGCACGAGCCTGGCCGCCCCTCGCAATCGGTTTCATGTTGAGACGTTTGGCCGTTTGCTCGGAAACTACCGACATGCCCGAACCGGTATCGAGTACAAAACGCAGCGGCTCTTTCTGTCCGTTGATCCGAACCTGAAGAATGGGACGGTTGTCAGTCGCTTCGAATGGAACCGAGGAACGATACTCACCGCCGGGAACGTAAAGGGATCCTTGTCTGCCGAGGTAACGAAGAAAATCGATCAACCCGGCGATGCGTGCGCGTCGATCGTAATCATTCTTTGGCGCAATTAGTAAAAACCGCTCGTAGGCGTCGGCCGCCTCCTTATATTTCTCGCTACGAGCCGCGGCCTGGCCCAGATTGAACTGGTAGTCAGGTTCTTCCGGGTCCATAGTCGCCGCTTTGCGCAGTCCGGGAAGCGCAACCGGTAGACGATTCTCGTAGAGATCAACCATTGCCAGTCCGGCTATTGCGAGAGTTTCGTTCTCGTTGAGTGCAAGAGCAGTGCGAAACTCTTCCACCGACAGACGAAACTCGCCCGCGCCTAGAACTGCAGAACCGAGCAGAGCATGACCGCGAGCTGAAAGTGGATCGAGCATGATCACGCGTGCCGCATTATCATAAGCGCCCTGCAGATTTCTCTGCTTCAGCATTGTAAAACTCAAACCCAAACGCGCCTCGATGTCGTGACCATCTTTGTTGAGCATCTCACGGAAGATCTTCTCAGCCTGTTCGTAGTCGCCTTTCCGCACGGCCCGGTAGCCTTTGGTGTAAGCCTTTTTATCGGCGGCGCCGGCAGCGGTGTGAGTCGTCCCGGAGAGGGCAACACAAAACACAAAGGCGGCCACACAAAAGGCCGCCATGCGGGAAAGAGACTTCATGTTGTTAACTTGCATGATTCCCACCTTCTGAGTGACCGGTTATTCGCATGCAACTGTTACTTTAAGACTTCTCCTGTCTTCATGGACCAGAGAACCAGATCGAGCTCGTCAAAGTTTATCCGGACGTCGCGAGCAAACCCAACCAGTTGCTGCTCAACTTCGAGATACTTCCTTCGCGTCGAAGGTGGTTTGGCTGTATCGATCACTCCGATCTCAGCCAAACATCGCATCACGTGCTTATCAAGAATCGCATGACCCTTCACGCCGATGTTGCGTAGGAAGTGGCTGGCTTCTTTGTAACCCAGTCCTTTGACCTGCTTTTCCTGAGCCAGCCAGTCGCGCCGCTCGACAGGATCTCTAAAGCTGCGCAAACGCTTTCGCAACTTCATGCCGCAGTCTGCGTGAAAGTAGTTACGCGTAGTTACAATGTAACGCGGCCGAGCGACTGGGAAGCGATGCGCACCTGCTTCTTTCAAAGCTGCGGTCATGGCATCAGAGTCGCCATCAAGCAACAACGCGCGCACGGCATCAACTGAATTCAATCCCATGCGGGCCGAAGCACCCGCAGTGAAAATGCAGTAGGCCAACTCCTCCCAGAATCTGGCGTCAGATCCTTTGCGCCAAATCTCATCAAACTCACCGAGCCTTTTTCGAATCTCCCTGCGCCGGGCTCGGTGAGTGGCCACCACTCGTTCAACTGTAACGGGTTCTGGATTGCGTTGCACTGTAGTTTGTCAATACTTGGATTCTATGAGCGTGCTGGAAAGCTTGTCAACGATATGTTCAGCCACGTTGTGGGGTATTAGTGTGTTGCTGATTCCTTTTTCAACCAGCGGGGGCAAGCCCCACTTCCTGACTTGTTTTATTTTCTGATTCAAGTTCCATTCGACGTTTGCGCAACTGAGAATAGAACAAGTCAGGAAGAGGGGGTTGCCCCCGCTGCAACACGACGGATTTCTGCTATGATGGCTACCGGGTGGCCCCGCCGACTTGAACATCCCCTCATAGTTATCGTGCATCAAATTTGCTCTCTTCCCCGTGTGCAGGTATGAGTGTAACGAATAAGATTAAGACGAGTTGGCTGATTGCTGCGATTGTATTCTTCGCCAGCTCCCGTGCGTTCGGCCAGGATCCGGTTGCGAGCCCCTCGCCACAGGCTTCTCCACAAGCGTCCCCGTCTGAAACCGCGCGACCGCTCTACGGTTTGCAGGGAGTGCTGATTGAGACTCTCGACGGCAAAGTCGTCTCTGCGCAAAACGAGAGCGAACCGTTCAATCCCGCGTCGACGATGAAGCTCGCAACCGCGCTCGTAGCATTGCGCACGCTTGGTCCGGAACATCGTTTCGCCACGGGCGTGTGGACCGATGGGGTGCTCGACAAAGCAACCGGGGTCATAAACGGTAGTCTCTACGTCTCCGGCCGCGACCCTTCGTTTCATTACGAACACGGTGTCCTGCTGGCGCGTGAGTTGAACAAGCTCGGCATCAAGCAGGTGTCAGGGGATTTAATCGTTGCGCCGGGATTTACGATGAACTTCAACGGCTCCGCGATGCGTTCCGGAGAACGTCTCTACGACACTCTCGATTCAACGCTTCGTCCCGCAGAAGCAATGCGCGCCTGGAACTATGAACGCACGGTACTCAACGATCAGGCCGGTCTGCAAACTGTTCCGAGTGTGGCTGTGATGGGTGCGGTTCAAGTAGCACCAGTTGCTCCCGCTGCCAAACTGTTGCTGACGCAGAGGTCGAGCAAGCTCGTCGATATTCTCAAAGTGCTGTTGTGCTACTCGAACAACTTCATGGCCGAACGCATCGGTGAAGCGCTTGGTGGTCCCGACGCCGTTCGCCAACGATTAACCAGTGAACTCGGTCTCGGCCCGGATGAGATCAGGATTGCGTCATTGAGTGGACTCGGCGTCAATCGTATTTCGCCGCGTGTGATGATGAAGATTTACCGTGAACTTCGCGCGGAGTTACAGAAACACGGACTCTCGCCCGCGGCAATAATGCCGGTCGCAGGTATCGATCCGGGAACGCTCGAGGACCGGTTTACGGGTCTTGCCTGGCGCGGAAGCGTGATCGCGAAAACCGGCACCCTCACAAGGACTGACGGCGGCGCGAGTTCTCTTGTAGGTCAAATGCGGACTGCCAACGGCGAAACCCTGCTGTTCGTGATCATGAATCAGAGAGGTAGCGTGTGGAGATTCAGAGAGAACCAGGACTACCTCGTCATGCTGGTACAGAACAGTCGTGGTGGACCGAAAGCATTCGACTACAAGCCGCTCATGCTGACGATGCAACTCTCTCACACCGAAAGCACGGTCGGCAGCAGCGAAGAATACGAACCACCCTCCCGCTCCAATAACCAATAAAAATGCGCCCCGTCATCCGAAGACGACGGGGCGCTTTACCGTCCAACAACTGCTGCGGCGTGCGGCACCACAACAGCAGTGGACGATTCCCTTGGTTACAAAGTGATCAAATTGGTAAAGAGGAGAGAATTCCAGTATCCACAGATTACACAGATTGATAATCTGCGTAATCTGTGGATAAACACGGATAGGATTGATTAGTATTCCCGGACGCCGCTGACGGTATGCCCGCCGACTGCCTTCGCTTTATCAACCGCATCAGAACTGTACTGAATGTTCGCCGTTCCGCCGCCGGAGGTGTCAAACGTTGGCGCCCCAAACAAATCAGTATCAGCACCGGTCGCCGAAAACTTCGAAACATACATCGCACCATAGATGTTTCCGTGGCCGCCGCCGCTGCGATAAACCTTTCCGGTGCCGAGAACCATAATCACGCCATTGAAGTTGAAGTTTCCATCGAGGGTAAGATCGCCCGTTACGATCAGGGTTCCCTGCCCCGTCGGATTGCCTGGCCCAAGCGTCAGGTTGCCATCCACAAAAGTGAAAGCTCCATCAGGATTGTTGGCGCCAAGCCCCGCAGTGCTGGCTATCGCAGCCGCACCCGTCGTGAAATATCTTCCCTGATTGATGGCCGCATTCTTCATTCCTTCGGTGCCGTAAAGAAACTCTCTGGCCTTTTGCACGGATTCAAGAAAGCTCGGCGTATTATTACTGGCTAAGACCGCAGGATCACTCGGAAACACATTTGGTCCACTGCCGCCGCAATTAGTGCCATCGGGCAAACAACCATCGATGACGTTATTGGTAGTGTTGTAATCACTGCCACTGACCGCGTATGCCGCGATGGCTGTTCCCGAACCTGACGCATCACTACCTGAGGTGGACGTCACATTACTTCCACCCAGAGCAAAAGAAATTTGAGTTCCCGATTGGTTAGTCAAGGTAACAACCGCGTTCACATCGTATTCGAGCGTGTAACGATTGACCACGATCTCCATCTTCTTCTCACTGTTGTTTGGACCAAATCCAAAGATGTGGATTCTCAGGCGATCGGGTTTGTAGGTAGCGAGCGAACAGTCGGGGGCGAGATTATCAGGGTCCACAATCTCGTCTACTTTAAACGTCGACGTTCCGTCAGTGGCAACGCTTACGTACGAGCCTGAGGTAGCGGTCCACAGCGTCTTCGAACACAGCACATTGTGGAACGAAGCACGCGTACCCGAAGGATTCGATTGGACATTCCCGCGCAGCACTTCGAGAGTGCGGGCGACGCCGGACTCCGCCGCGTAGTACGCCTGCATTTCAGCAGTCGAGTCACGCGCGGTGATCCCGGTCATCGTCGTCGTTAGAATTAAGGTCCCGCCTGCAGCCAACAACAACAGGGAAAGCAGCACCGCAGTAATCAGCGCTGCGCCTTTTTCATTTGAACGGTTTTTGAATGTTGGCTGTTGTGAGTTCATTTGACCGAAGGCCTCCGTAAACTAGTAACTCCAAAGATCGTGGTTGCGCAGAGCAACGTCGGAACAAAGTAAGACTGAGTAAGGTGGCTGGTAGCCCGGCGAGCCCGGAGTTCCAACCTGGTCCAGCGTGACAGAGACAGCAACGACGATGTATTTCGCGGCTGTCTTATCAGTTACTTCTGCAACAGACAGATTCGTGATCTCGTCGTCACCCGGCGCAGCCGTGTATGTCACCTTCTGATCGAAGTAATAAAACTTCATGCTGTCGATACGATTCGCCAGCACCGTACTGCCGGTCCCATACAGGTCGTGTCGGGCGAGGTACTTCGTTTTGTCGGCTTCGTTGAGAAAGTAGGTGATATCTTCAAGGCCATCCTGTGCGGTTGCTCTCTGCGTATCCGTTATGGTCGGATCATCAACCATAAACCGGTTGAGATTCGCGCGGATGCGGAGCTTGTTCCGGTTAGAATCCGCCACCACGATCCCGTTGTTGCTTAGGTTGAATCCGGAATTCGCTATCTCGCGCGACATGATGTTGAGCGCTCGTTGCACGTCGGCAAGTGCATCAGACTTCTGGTTCTCACGAGATCGCACGCGGAGAGCGTTGGCGAGAAGCGTCGCGGCCGCAGTCATCAACGCCATCGTGATCACCATCGCGATCAGGAGCTCGAGCAGAGAGAAACCGCCGCTCGTGGCTTTCTTGTTCGGTGAACTCATAAAGTCCTCACTAACTGAATGGCGCTAGTAACTGCCGGTCACTTGCGTGGAGCGTAGCGTGTTAACGGTAATCGTCTCGAAAGCAGTGGTTGCCACGGCCGGAGTGACTGAAATCTGGATCCGTTTGAGTGTGACCGCGCCGGCGTCTGGATTTCCCGTAGGAACAAAGTTCAGGTCGGAAATGGTTGTGACTACAGTGTAACTGCGACCCGCATTCGTGACCGTCTCGGTAACGCCGGCGGTAGCTGTGGCTGCTAGTCCGCCGTTCGGATATGCATAGGCAACGCTTCTCGTCTGCGTGGTGAAAGGTATTGTGCGCAGCCACTCCATTCGCTTCTGCGCAATCGCCATCGCCAGTTCGCGATCGTCAGCCCTGCTGTTTGCCGAAATCGAATAGGTAAACAACGAGGCAATGCCGAGTCCGATTACCATCAGAATTACCAGGGCAATCGCAGCTTCGAGCAAAGTAAACCCTCTTTGCGAAGCAGCAAGCTGATTCTCGTTACGTGTGCGGTCCATGTTCGTCCTCAGTTGTTTACGATGACCGTGAGAGTTTGCGTCGAACCGCATGACGGATCGGCTGACACTTTTACTGAAAACGTTCCGCGGTTGCCGGCGCCGTTCTTAGCAGTGACCGAGATGGTGCTCGAACCACTGCCATCAATTCTTACCAGCGACATTCCGATAACCAAACTGTTTCCGTTTCCATCTTGCGCGGCGCTGATGATGCGAGCCCCGGGACTATTTATTGCCAACATTGTGAAAATCGCTGTACCGGTCTTCTTCGTCGCGTCGCTCTGGCTTATTGTCACAGTGCTTGGGCTGATTGACGAGGTACACTGCGGAATCGGAGTCGGTGACGAATTAGGTGTTGGTGTTGGGGTCGGTGTCGGAGTTGGGTTTCCGTTGCCGTTGCCGTTGTTACCATCGTTGCCACCTCCGCCGTTGCCGTTTCCATGTGGCGTCGGAGTGGGTGTGGCCGTTGGAGTGGCTGTTGGAGTTGCTGTTGGGGTCGGTGTTGGATCTACGCCATCTACGGGATCTACTCCTCCTCCGCCGCCACCATCTACTGGATCAGGGGTTGGTGTTCCTTCAATAGCTGGAGTTCCCATCGGATCCGGATTGACGTCTCCGTTTCCAACTTCGGCAATATCAACGTTCGGAATTAGACCATCCGGAAAATGTTGCGCGTCGACAGTAATGTCACCGGAACCAGACACGTCCACAGGGATTGCCGTACCAAGAGATATACTGCGAACCTGAAACACACACGACTTTGTGACGGCGCACGGCGTGAGGAGTCTTCCGCGCCAGTCGAAGGAGACTTTAAGAGCGTCCGTCAGGAAATCCACGCCGGGGTCGAGCTGAAAGGTACGAGTTTCCAGGGCGCCCGATCCGAAATCCATTGTGACTGCGTAGTTAGTGGTACCTGCTCCGAAGGTTTCAACTGATGCTTCGAAGCCCGAAGCTGCGTGACGGCGAACGGAGTCAGCGCGCGCTTTCTCAATATACGAGGCAAACAGTCTGGCTGAGCTCTGCTTGCGAAACTCGGCGCGCGCATTTCTGATCCCCATGACGCCGAAAGTGGACACGATCGCGATGATGGCGATCGTGATCACCATCTGCATCATGGTGAATCCGTGCTGCTGTTTGACTCTTCTGCTCTTCATCTGTGCGTCTACCTCGCGTCAAGGAGTCTTCTGGAAGGCTGGACAACTCGCCCGCTCCGCTATCGGCAACAACTGTTCCGCGTGAGAAGAGCCCGTAAATCGATTTGTTTTTAGAATTGATGAGGGTGTGTGCTTTGCTTCCTGTTACCTTTAGTAACGGCAGTGTGAAACGAATTTCATAGTCCAACTTGGACAGGGTCAGAACCACCACGCGGTAGCGGGTGGGTACGCCGTAGGCTTGACTCGCAAAGTGCTGCGCAGCACCCACCCGCTACCGCGTGGTGGCTCTGACTGTGTCCAAGAACATTTCCTTGACACTCAGCGCAGTAAAAATCGATCATTGCGTCAGTGGCCGATATCCTACTTGTCGAAGACAAAGACAGCCTGCGTCGCGTACTGCGACTAACTCTCGAAAATGCCGGATACAGCGTGGCGGAAGCGAACGATGCTCGCGCGGCTCTCAACGAAATCGCAGATGCTCGCCACCGCCTGGTCCTGACTGACCTGCGCATGCCAAACGGCTCGGGATTGGACGTACTGCGTGCGGCTCGTGCGGCGGACGCGGATGTGCCCGTCATCGTCATGACGGCTTTCGGCTCGATCGACGAGGCTGTGCAGGCGATGAAAGACGGTGCTCACGACTTTCTCCAGAAACCAGTCGATTCCAACCATCTGCTGCTGCTAGTCGAGCGAGCACTCGAACAGGCGCGGCTGCGAACTGAGAATGTGCTGCTGCGTGAAGAATGGTCGCGCCGGTACGGGTTCCCGCGAATCATCGGCGAATCGGAAACACTCAAACGTGCCGTCGGCGAAACCCAACGCGTCGCACAAACCGAGACGACCGTCCTGCTGCTGGGTGAATCAGGCACCGGCAAGGAACTCTTCGCGCGCGCGGTCCATCATCTTTCTGCGCGCCGCAATCAGCCATTTGTCGCAATCAACTGCGCCGCCATTCCTGAAACCCTGATCGAGAATGAGCTCTTTGGTCACGAGCGTGGCGCGTTTACGGGCGCCAGCGACCGCCGCCAGGGAAAGTTTGAACTCGCCTCGGGAGGCACTGTTTTTCTCGACGAAATCGGAGAATTGCCGCTCGGCGTTCAGGGGAAACTGCTGCGCGCGATTGAGGAGAAGGTGGTCGATCGGATTGGTGGCCGGGCTCCCGTCGCAGTTGACGTTCGCATAGTGGCGGCAACAAACAAGGATTTGAAAGCAGCGGTTGAGAACAACCAGTTTCGGGGCGACCTGTTCTTTCGTTTGGCCGTATTTCCGATCGAGGTACCGCCATTGCGTGAGCGCGGCGAGGATATCCTGCTGCTGGCGAATCACTTTGCGTCCGAAATCGGACGCGAGCTGCGGGGGCGGGAAGCGCAGTTGAGTGAAGAAGCGGTTACAGCTTTACGCCGGCATCGATGGCCCGGAAACGTTCGTGAGCTCGAGAACGCGATTGAGCGAGCCTGTATCATCTCGGATACCCTCGTGCTGGAACCGACTGATCTGGGACTCGGCCCGGAAACCGCTACCCTATCCGAAACTCTCGAGCAGCTCGATCTTTCGGGCACGCTTTCCGATGTGGCGCACCGGGCGCTAAGACTGGTCGAACGTAAAAAGATCGCGCGGGCCCTGGAAGCCAATCTCGGCAACAAGAGCAAGACCGCTGAAGATCTCGGCGTGAGCTACAAGACACTCCTTACAAAAATCAAAGAGTACAGTCTCTGACAGAGTCAGTGGTCAGTGGTCAGTAGTCAGTTGTCCGTGGTCAGTAGTCAGTGGTCAGTGGTCAGTAGTCAGTGGTCAGTTTATCGTGTTCCAACGGACCACTGACAACTGACCACTGACTCTATAGTTTGGAATCAATTCCGGATTAGCACTTTCTCCTCCATCAGGAGACGCAAGAAATGTATACGAGGCCAATGATTTTCCCCTTCGACGCAACCGGCCGAATCTATGTTCTGCAAGACGCCCAAGGCCAGGTAGTAGGAACTGGCTCCAGAGAAGTTTGTGAAACCCTGATGCATCTCATCGGTGCTGGTTTGTCACCGGTGATGGATAAAACCCAGCCGATCGCCCACGGCAACGTTCGCGCTGCAATCACGATATAGCCGCCCAGTAAGTGCTCCTTTTATTCTGGAACAGGCCCCGCGTCTGTTCCAGAAATTTTTTTTGAAAATTTTCTGGAGACCTCACCGTATTGAAAATATAGATTAGATATCCTGGAAAAACGGATAACTGGTGCAGCGGCGGGCAGGCGGGCGGCTCGATCCGCGGCAATCCTCTTTTTGATCCACGCTAATCCGCGTTAATCTGTGGCTCGTGCAACCCGTACTCTCCGCTGAACAGATCCGCGAGATCGACCGTCTTACCGTTGAGAACTACCACACGTCTTCCCTGCTCCTGATGGAAGCTGCCAGCGCAGCCTGCATGGAGGCAATCCGGGCGCGTCTCGACGGCAACCTCGCAAACAAGAAAGCACTGATTCTTTGTGGAAAAGGTAACAACGGCGGCGACGGCGCGGCCCTGGCGCGAGCTCTCTCGCGCGCCGGGATGCACTGTAGCGTCGTTCTGTTCGGGAAGTTCTCGGAAACCTCAGGCGACGCCCGTACAAACTTTGAATCAGTGGCGCGTCTCGCAAGTTTCGAGGCCGGGTCGCATGAGTCGCCGCCGCCACTCACGTTTATCGAATGTGAAAGCGTGGGCGCGTGGGAGCAACTGGCAAAGCCGCGCAGCGCGTACGACGTTATTGTCGATGCTCTCTTCGGAACCGGATTAACTCGGCCGCTCGAAGGCGTGTTTCTCAAAGTCATCGAGCATGTGGCGATGCTGAGAGAGGCGCGCGACAGGGCGGCAGGCGTACGTCCGCTTATTCTTTCAATCGACATCCCCTCGGGTCTGAACGCCGATAAACCGAAACCTATCGGGCCAGCCGTCGCGGCTGATATCACCGTCACGTTCACTGCCCCGAAACTCGCCAACGTCCTTTCCCCGGCCTGCGACTTTGGTGGTGAGTTGATTGTCTCTGACATCGGTTCTCCGACTTCGCTAATCGAAGCCACAAGACCGTGGTTGTTTTTGACGGAGGCTGAAGAAGCCCGCGAGTGGCTCGTCAGCACGCGATATACACGCGAGTCGTACAAGAACACACACGGGCACGTGTTAGTCGCGGCCGGATCGCGTGGTTACTCAGGCGCGGCCGCGCTCACTGGCAACGCCGCTATGCGAGCGGGCGCGGGTTTGGTGACGGTTGCAACTCCCTCATCCGCACAGGTGTCTGTTGCGAGTAGTGCGATACCGGAAGTGATCACGACCGCTCTGGCCGAAACAGATCGCGGGGCCGTTAGTGACGAGGCTGCGGACTACTTTTTAAAGCTCGCTGAGAAGTCGACGGTGGTCGCGGTTGGGCCAGGACTGACGTCAGACGATGAACGCACGCGTCGCTTTGTGCGCGCGATCGTCGAACGTCGCACACGGCCGGTAGTGATTGATGCTGATGGATTGAATTCCCTCGCGCCCTGGCCTGCAAATCTCAAGAGATCGGATCAACGTCCACTCGTGCTGACACCGCATCCGGGCGAGATGCTCAGACTGATGGGCGCGGAGGATAAATCCGCCCTCGACGATCGGGTCGCGGCGGCGCGTGAGTTTGCGACCGCACATCACGTCATCCTCGTTCTCAAAGGTTCACGTTCACTCGTCGCGACGCCGGATGGTCGTGTTTTTATCAACCCGACCGGCAATGCGGGGCTGGGCACTGCAGGCGCTGGCGACACGCTGACGGGTCTCATCTCCGGCTTCCTCGCGCAAGCCTACGCGACTCTCGAAGATCGCGCTGACCCAATCGCCGCGACGATTGCGGCACTGTATGTTGGCGGTCTGGCCGGTGATTTTGCCGCCCGAGAGCTCGGCATGCGCACGATGCTCGCCTCCGATATTCGCGAACATTTCAATCACGCAATTCGCTCACTCGACCCGCTGGGCGAATCTGTGTAATCTGTGTATTAAATTGAGGAGATCAAACAATGCCATATCCTGAAATCATGATACAGCCGATGCGGGAAGACTTGACCCGGCTCGGTGTGGAAGAACTTAGAACTGCCGACGCGGTCGATCAGACAATAAAAGACAGCAAAGGCACTCTCATGGTCGTGGTGAATTCGATCTGCGGTTGTGCCGCGGGAAAGGCGCGACCCGGTGTAGCGCTGGCGCTGCAACATGCGGTTAAGCCTGACAAGGTGGCCACGGTCTTTGCCGGCGCGGATATCGAAGCGACTGAAAGAGCGCGCAGCTATTTCACTGGTTATGGGCCATCGTCGCCGTCGATCGCAATACTGAAGGATGGCGAGTTGGTTTACATGCTGGAGCGATATCAGATCGAGGGCCGCGACGCGCACCAGATCGCGGGTGAGCTGACGAATGCGTTCGACGAGCATTGTTAGCCACAGATTACACGGATAGAAATCGGATTTCATCTGTGTAATCTGTGGTTACTACCTCCCTAACAGTCGCATCACCTCAGAATGTAGCAACACCACATCAGGCGACTGCTGGAGCGCCAGAAAATAGTTCTTCTGAAATTCACTCCCTGTCTCAGCGGGCGAAAGCAACGCTTTCGCCCGCTCAATCAACGCCGTAGCGTCAGCTTCAGTCGCAGGTATCTCGGCGTGCGGGTCGAGTGTCTCATCGATCTGCACGATCAACTCCGAAAGACGGTGCAACCAGTCGAACCACGGGTCCTTCAACACTAACTGCAAAAACTCGTAACTATTCCCGATCCGCCCGCGTGCTCGCTCGTAATCCCGCCGCTCCAGGTCCAGAAGCGTTTTATGAATCCGCAGCAGTCCTGTCCGCAATACTTTCAATTGTTCGCGTGTCTCATCCGATGCTCGTTCGTTCTCCATAACGGTTCCCCTCTGTTCGCTATGTTATGATCGCGGCGATGCCGGGCGCCATCTCCCTCAACACTTCGATTGAGGATCTTCACAGTTTCAAGATCGCACGATTAGGTCCGGTACTCTCTCGCAAACTGGCAAAAGCACTCGCCACTCAGACCTATAAAAAGAGTTCCGCCGCAGTCACAGTCGAGGATCTGCTCAACTACTTTCCGATGCGTTATGAAGATAGATCGCATCCCGCTTTGATTAAAGATCTCAAAGAGGGTGTCGAGGCATCGCTCGAACTCACTGTGACACACGCACACGGTTACGCGGTGAGGAGCCAGCGTGGCTACGGCAGGCCACAACTCTACATCTTCGAGGTCGCCGGGATCGATGGCCCAATGACCGGCCGCGAGGTGATTGTCTGGTGGTTTGTGTCAGGCCGCCGTGCCTACGACATCGTCAAGTATTACACCGCCAAGCTCGCCCGCGGCACACGCTTCATCACTTTTGGACGTTGGGAATGGGAAGCACGCCGCAACACGTACAAACTGCGTCTCAACAACGCTGCCGACGAACTCGAGATTCTCCTACCACCCGAAGACACAGAAGCACACGCCGAACTCGATCCGGAACAAAGTGAGGAGAATCTTCCCGATCCCGCTCTGGCTGCGATTCACGTCGGGCGCAGAGTTCCGGTCTATCGCAAGCTTGGGGAGTTCAACTCAAAGCGCGTTCGAGAAATCGTCCACGCCGTGCTTGCATTACTGAGCGAAAAAGAGATCGAGGAAACACTGCCCGCCGATCTCCGTCACCGGGAAGACCTGATCGGTCGTGCACAGGCACTCCGCGAGATTCATTTTCCGCCGCAAGACGTTTCGATGGCGGATTATGAGATATCGCGAAGCCGAGCTCATCTCAGGATGATCTTTGAAGACTTCTTCTGGGTGGCATTCGCGATCGGCTTGAAGCGCGGTCAACGAGTTAAGGAGATCAAGGACGCCACGGTATTAATTAACAAACCGGTTAAGGATCGGATTGCATCCATAATGCCTTTCAAATTGACTCGGGCACAGCGAAAGGTTACAGCGCAGATTTTCAACGACATGCAATCCACGGCTCCGATGAATCGACTGCTGCAGGGCGACGTCGGTAGCGGTAAGACGATCGTCGCGGTCGTTGCAATGATCGCGGCGATGGAAAACGATCTTCAGACTGCGCTGATGGCTCCGACCGAAATTCTCGCCGAGCAACACGCACGCAGTATCAAACGGCTGCTGGCTAGCACTCCGTATCGAGTCGAACTACTCACCGGTTCACTGCGAGCCGCAGAAAAACGTCGTCTGCAGACTGCTTTAAGTTCCGGCGAGATCCACGCCTGCATCGGCACACAGGCGCTCATTCAGGAGGCCGTGGCATTTGAGAAGCTTGGCCTCGTGGTGATCGACGAACAGCACCGCTTCGGTGTGATGCAACGGGCGGAACTGCGTTCTCGCGGACTCAATCCAGATGTACTTGTTATGACCGCCACGCCGATTCCACGTTCGCTTGCCATGACGGTCTATGGTGATCTCGATGTTTCGATTATCGACGAGCTGCCGCCGGGACGAACTCCGATCGAGACCACCGTGTTTGGTGAAGACCAGCGCCAGGAAGTGAAGAAATTGATTTCACGCGAGGTCAAAGCGGGCCGGCAGGTTTACGTTGTCTACCCGCTCGTCGCGGAGTCGGAGAAGATGGACCTCAAGGATGCCACGCGCCGCTACGAGTATTTGCGCGACACGGTGTTTCCGAAACTCTCGGTCGGTCTCCTGCATGGAAAAATGAAGCCGGCGGAAAAAGAGAAAGTGATGAGCGCATTTGTCGCCGGTGAAACCAAGATCCTGGTGTCGACGACGGTGATCGAAGTCGGCGTTGACGTTCCCAATGCATCGGTAATGATCGTCGAGCACGCGGAACGCTTCGGACTGTCGCAGCTTCACCAGTTGCGCGGCCGCGTTGGTCGGGGCGCCGAGAAGAGTTATTGCATACTGTTGACGAGCGACAAGAAGACCGCGGTTGCTGAAGAACGACTCGGTATCATGGCGCAAACGAGTAACGGGTTCATCATTGCTGAGAAAGATCTCGAGTTGCGTGGACCGGGCGAGTTGCTCGGAACGAAGCAGTCGGGCTTGCCGGAGTTTCGGATTGGAAACATCGTGCGCGATCAGCCGTTGCTGGAGAAAGCGCGTGAAGAGGCTGAGTTTTACCTCGCGAAGCCGAAGTCGGTTGTAACGGCAAGAATGACTGCGCGCACAAAGCAGGATCCGCGGTTCGGACTCGCCGCGGTCGGATAATACGCATGCGGATTATCGCAGGGGAATATAAGGGACGAAATCTGAAGAGCCCGCCATCGATGAACGTGAGGCCGACGTCGGATCGGCTTCGCGAAACGCTCTTCAACGTCATTGCGCCGCGCATCGAAGACGCCCGGTTCCTGGATCTGTGCGCCGGTTCGGGCGCCGTCGGTATCGAGGCGCTGTCGCGCGGGGCGAGTCACGTGACGTTTGTCGATCGATCGCGACGGATGTGTAAGTTGATTGAGGCGAATGTCGTGTTGTGCCGGATTCCGGAAGAGCAGTGGGATATTTATTGTTCCGAGGCCAATGAGTTTTTGAGGCAATCGAAAGATGAGCGGTGGGACATTGTCTTCTTCGATCCGCCTTATAAAGAAGACTATCTCAAAACGCTTCTGTTACTCGGCAACAACGACCTCGTTATTGCGGAACACCATCACAAAACCGAATTACCTGATCTGATCGGAAATCTGCAGCGCACCCGAATCCTCAAACAGGGCGATTCGGCTCTGAGCTTCTTTGAACGCGGATGACGCGGATTGAAAACCGGATTTGTTTGTTGTGGGCCCCGTCACGCGGGGCCTGAGTGGGCCTTATCAACCCTCTATCGTACTCATCGCCGTCACGGCGCGTTTTTCGTAGGCCGCAATGGTGGCGATGTTTTTCTTCTCCACATCAGTCAGCGCATCGTC